>JAGYNR010000060.1 GCA_018399715.1 Desulfobacterales bacterium
CCGGATTCAAAGCCGACCCCCCGGGAATCTCAGTTCCGGCGACGTTGGAAACAATTTGTTGATAATGTGGACTGGGAGTTGTTTACCGGTGTCAAGCTCTTTGCCTGGATGGGAGGACTGGCACTATTTATCGGTGCCGGGTTTTTTGTTAAGTATTCCATTGATCGTAACCTGATTCCGCCGACCGCACGTCTTGCAATCGGAGCCGTTGTCGGGATCGGACTGATTTTGTGGACATTTCGCTTTGACCGGAACCGTTACGAAACCTTACGCCAAACACTGGTGGCCGGCGGGATCGGTATTTTATATATGGTCGTGTTCGCCGCAACTATTTATTATGAATATCTGACGAAACCGATCGGGTTCGCAATGCTGTGCCTGATTTCCGGAACTGCATTTGTACTGGCTGTCTATCACCGGGGAATTGCCATATCGATTCTGGGAGCACTGGGAGCCTATGCAACCCCCGTTTTGGTCAGCACCGCCCAGGGCGGGCTGGGACAGTTGTTTATTTATCTGGTCATCGTTAACCTGGGACTTTTCGAGGTCATGCGCCGGCTGAACTCCGGATTTCTTCTTCTTTTTGCCGTATCCGGAACTCTGGCGACTCTGTTTCTGGGCACGTTTGCCGGAACCGCTTTTATTTCCAACAACTTGATCTCAATTGTCTGGATAGCGAATCTGTTTCTGTTCACGGTTTTTATCGATTGGATGACATCCGGGAAAGCAGTCAGCCAAAGCCTTTCATGGTCTTGGAATTTTCTTTTCTGGGGCGTACTGGCAACCGCGGCCTTGCTCCTTTTAAAAAAGCCATCAAATGCAAGCCTTCTGATAGCCACAGCGGCAATGACAGGCGCCAATGTTCTATCGTTTCGAAATCAATACTGGTACAATCGCTGCCTTTCCTATTTAATTTTCACTTTCGCAGTTGCCATGGGATGGGTAAGGCTGGCATTTGACCCGCGTGACATTTCCACGCAGTTCGTCATTTTTTTATTATATGGTGTAGCAGGAGGTATCGGACCTGTCGCTTTGATTCAACAATATGGTCTCGATAAGAAAAACCAGCGGTGGCTGAAAGTTTTTCCTTTGGCCGTCGTGGTTCTCGGAATGGCGGTGCTTCTCAAATGGCCCATGGTCAATTTCTGGTTCTGGCCGATGATTCTGGCCCTGCAAATGTTCGGTATTCTGGTCAGCCTGCTGATCGGCGCTATAATCCAGGTGGGGCTGTTGACAGCCGTTATTATGGCCGGAGGCATATACTGGGTGACACAGGCGCCAACGTCTGCCATGGACAGCGGATTTTTTGTGTTTTTGTTGGTCACCGGTGTTTTGATGCTTTCCATTACCTATCTCGCACTACGCTATCTTCCGCGATGGCTATCCGGCCTGGGAAGCAATTTTCATCCAATAACAGATTCGCCCAAACCGGCCTTCAATCTGGCCGAATGGATGAAAGCTGCCCCGGTTCTGGGAGCATTTGTCCTTTTGGGGGTTACGTTTCTTCTGCAAAGGCCGCTTCATCCCCATCCCGGAATGGCCACACTGGCTTGCTTTACCGGAATCGCCGTGTTTTTGGCCAAACGGGTTTCGTTTTCCCCGCTGGCCGTAACAGCCTTGCTGGCATGTGCGCTGGCGGAGTCGGCATGGATGATGTTTCCGTTTCCTGATGGTGAATTCTCAGCTCTCATCTGGTCTCTGGCTGGCTTTACCTGTGCATTGATCCTTCCTTTTATCGTGTTTCGTCCTGCAACCCAATGGGGCCGGATATGGATGGCGTGGAGCGTGTTTGAGCTTTTCCAGGCGGCTTTTATGTTCCAGGCGACAGATCTTTTGTGGGGTCGTCAGATTTCCGGATGTTTGCCCGCCGCCATGGCGATTGTAAAACTTCCGTGTATCTATTATCTTTTGAAACAACTGGAGGGAAAGGTTTCCAGAAACGCCGTGCTGGGATTTCACGGCGGGGTTTTACTGCTGTATGTTTCATCTCTTCCGGTCATCTGGTTCGAAAAAGGATGGCTGGGGGTAACGATCGTATTCGAATCTGCTGCCCTTTTGTGGCTGAATCGACGGATTATTCATCCCGGTCTGCGGTGGGTTTCGGTGGTTACGGCACCGGTTGGACTTTTTTTGCTGATGACCAATTTTGCAAACATGATAAACACTGAAAGCCTTCCCGTATTCAACGAGGCGATCCTGGCAACGGCCCTGTGTCTTCCGGCATTAGCGATTGCCCAAAATATGGCAGATTTTCCTGACCGGAAGCTTCGGTTCATGGACCTTCCAAACTATTTTTTATGGCTGTCTTTGGGCACAGGCTTTTTTTTGTTAAATCTGACCATCGCCGATCTTTTCGGAGAATCCGGACTGACGTCAAGCACCTTTTTTCAGGCAGAAACGCCGTTCCACCTGTTTTTGGGTAACACGTTGACCATGGCGACTGTGTCTTCGGCCGGATGGACCGGTTTTGGCCTCGCCCTGGTTCATTGGCCGAAAAAACTCAATCCACCCTTTCGGATAACGGGAATGGTGATGATTCTAGCGGGACTTATCATGACCGGAATCCTTCCGCTTCGTTTTGCCAAAGCATTTGGACAACTCCCACCGCTGCTGAATATTCAAACACTGCTGTTTCTTTTCAGTATTGCCGGGTCTGGATTCATGGTTTACAAAAAAAATCTGCCGGGCTGGCCCTTGTCCCGGATTTCCTTCCGTTCGGCCTGGATCCTGGTTACCGGAATATTTACGTTTTGGGTGTTAAATGTTGAAATTGCCAGCGTTTTCGGGGATAATCGTTATGGGTTCAGTCTGATGACACATGGCAATTTTTCCCATCAACTGGCCTACAGCCTTGGATGGTTGTGTTTTGCTATCGGTTTGTTGATAATCGGTATCCGGTTCAGTCATATTGCTACGCGTTGGACCGCTCTGGTCATGATGGTTATCACCGCGATAAAAATATTTTTAAAGGATCTCTGGTCACTGGGCCAATTGTACCGGGTGGGCTCGCTGATTGGCCTTGCCGTCGTGTTGATGATGGTCTCTTTTCTTTACCAACGATATCTTGCCAAAGGAAACACGAATGAAAAATAAACGGGTATTGCTTTTATCCTTCATGATGCTCGCGCTGCTGCTGTTTCTGAACTGTCCCGGGAAGGTTTCCGCTGATGATTCATGGCGCGTTTCATCAACCATAACGGTTTTATCCGAAGGGCTGGTGGAATCTGCTTTGCCGCCGGGACTCATTTTTTCGGCTAATCGGCAAGGACCTTATACCGAACCGGGAAAATCCTATCCTTCGGCTTCGTATCTTGATTTTCAACTTTTAGGACCTGACGGCAATCCCCGGCCCGCAGAGCTTTTCTGGCAAAAGGAAGGTGAAACGGTAAGAAAGACCCTGGTCCCGGACAAAATAACCATGAGCACCAGGCGGGGATACACGTGGGAGGCATCTTTACCGGAGGGATTAAAGGTGGAAAAAATCCGGATTCGGATCGCGGAAACCGGGGCGGTGGGGAAAGTAAGTGTTGATGCGCAGGGTGCTTTCGGCTGGGTCACAGTTGCCCGAAACGCAGCCATATTTCCAGATGAAACGGGCATGTGGACCGAGATCCATATTCCATCGGACATTTACCAGAAATTACGGCTTTCTTTCAGTGGCTACGATAAAAAATACCAAGATACCCCGATTCCTGTCAGAGAGGTCGCGGTTTTCGGCAAACCGTCAGAAAAAAGTTTTGCTGAGAAAAAAATCCAATTACCCTTTGAAATCTCCGAACATCCCGAAGAGGTTCAAATCAGGGGTATCCTTCCCGGAGCCGGTCTCTGGCTGAAAACAGTAGGTCTGAAAACTCAGATACCGTTTAAAGGCGACTGGAAAATCGGCTATGAGGTGTACAAAGACGGGATTCAAACATTTCGAATGGTGGACAGTGGAACGGCCTCAGAAATTACCGAAAGTGCTCAGCAGTTCGTTATCCCGTCTGACCGGCATTGGCCCACCCGGACGATGATCTTGAAATTAAGATCTGACGAAGGTTTTTTGGGGAAAATATATCAGTTGGGAGTGCTTTGCCGGGTTCCCCGTATCGTTTTTTTCGCGGACACGCCCGGCGAATACACGGCCATGTCCGGAACGGGCAACCGGGTTACTGTTTTGGAAACACCCACCGATCCTGAGCGCCGGATTTTCCACCAGGCAACGTTTTCCAGTGTTCATCGCAACGATGCCTGGCAACCTGAAAATCTTGTGAAAAGCTACGGTATTAAGGGCGGCCCCTTTGAACCCGGGGGATATAGCTGGAACAGTGAAATCCGGTTGCATAGTGAGGGCTTTTATCGACTGGTTTTGGATATGGAAGCCAGCCTCGGGGAAAACCCCTCCGGAATCCGGCTGGTTCAAAATGAAACGCAAATTCCCTATTTTTGGGCAAGCCCCGAAATTGCAACCATTTTACTGAAACCGGAAAAACACTATGATGAAAAAGAAAACCGCACCATCTGGAAAGTGACCCTTCCAAAAGCCTCCCGGTTCTGGAGCGCTTTGAAACTTACCGCTGACGGTATCTTTGAACGTAACATCACAATAGAAATTCCGAAAGCCGGCTCTCTTTCCTGGCGGTTATGGCAAGTGAAAAACTGGCGGGGCCTTTCAGATAAACCCACCACCATCAGTTTTAATATGCAAAAATTTCCCAGGGATGAAACCACCATGCGGGTGATCATGGAACACGGGAACAATCGTCCGGTTGATATTACCCAATTCCAATTGGAATACCCGCAAAAAGCGGTGATGTTTATTGCCATGGCGCCGGGCACCATTCGGGTTTACGGGGGAAATCCCGGGGCAAAGCCCGGTAATTATGACCTGGAACTGGTTCGACATCATTTGACAAGTGTCAAACCGGAAATTGTCGAGCTTTCTCAGATAAAAGAGCGGGAAACAGCAGGGTGGATAACCGGTATCGGTCGGATGTTCGGTGAAAGCAGGTGGGGACTCTATTTAATTTTAACGATGATTTCCCTTATCCTGGTAGTGATTATCGCCCGCCTGTTTCCCAGGGATTTGGGATCCTAATGGATTATAAAGAGCTTCTCAAAAAATGTCATTTTTTAGAAAAAGAAAATATTCGTCTAACAGATGAAAACAATATATTGAAAGCAAAACTGGGGATAGCAACTGTCGCGTCTTTCCCGAACCACCCTGAAAAAACAGCCACGCAAAAAGATCCGATCAACGATGAATCTACTGACAAAAACAGTGATGCGAAGATAGACAAAACATCGGATTCTCTTTCCAAGATCCGTCTGTTTATGTCGCTTTTCAAAGGTCGCAGTGATGTTTACGCCAGGCGATGGAAAAATAAACATAACGGCAAATCTGGCTATACACCGGTTTGTCTGAATCAATGGCGGCCGGGAATATGCGGTAAGCCTGAAAAATCCTGTTTAAACTGCAAACACAAGTTATATGCTCCTTTGGATGAAGATGTCATTGAGGATCATTTGAGAGGCGGGATGGTAGTCGGCATCTATCCAATGCTGGCGGATGAAACGTGTTGCTGTTTGGCAATGGATTTTGACGGCGCAGAGTGGCAAAAAGATGTTTCCACACTGACAGATGTATGTAACGGGTTTACAATTCCGATTGCCATCGAACGATCTCGTTCCGGAAACGGCGGTCATGCCTGGTTTTTTTTCAAAACCCCGCTGTCTGCCGCCATGGCCCGAAAATTCGGCACCGCCTTACTCACTTATTCTATGAACAAACGGCATGAAATAACATTTAAATCGTATGACCGGTTATTTCCCAGCCAGGACAATCTGCCGAAAGGCGGCCTGGGAAACCTGATTGCCTTGCCCCTGCAAAAAGCTGCAAGAAAAAATATGAACAGTGAATTTATCGATGACAATTTTCACTCCTTTTCTGACCAATGGGCATTTTTATCCACAATTCAAAAAATATCCGAAAATCGTATCGAAGATTTCATTTCAGCACTTTGTCCGGGTCACGAACTGGGTGTCTTAAAAATTGATACGGAAGAAACGAACCCATGGGAACTCCATACGGATACAATTAAATTACACAAAAATGATTTTCCGGGACAAATCGACATTGTCAAATCCAATATGCTGTTTGTTCCCAAAGCAGGGATTTCCCAAAGGGCGTTGAACCGGTTAAAACGACTCGCTTCATTTAAAAACCCCATGTTTTACAAACAGCAGGCCATGCGGTTGCCGACTTACGGGCATCCGAGAGTCATTTCCTGTGCGGATGAAACAAAAGCGTACCTGTGTTTGCCAAGAGGGTGCGAGCCTGAGTTGACCTGCGAACTTGAATCTATTGGAACTGATATTCGGTTTATCGATAAAACCTTTTGCGGAAAACAAATCGATGTGACATTCAACGGTCACCTCAGGGATGAACAGCTCATGGCCCTCAACTGCCTGTTGCAGCATGATAACGGAATACTTTCGGGCACCACCGCCTTTGGTAAAACAGTTGTGGCGATTGGGCTGATTGCTGAAAAAAAGCTGAACACGCTCATATTGGTTAACAAGATCAGCCTGTTGTCGCAGTGGAAAGAAAAGCTGTCAGAATTTTTGATTATCAATGAATCATTGCCAAAACAGCCGCCGGACACCGTAAAGAAAAAGGGGCGAAAAAAGAAAATAAGCTTAATCGGCCAGTTGGGAAACGGCAAAAACACATTGAGCGGCATTGTGGATATTGCCCTGATGCAGTCGCTGAGCCGTCAGGGAGAAGTCAAACAATTCGTTAACCATTACGGAATGATTATTGCCGATGAGTGTCATCATGCCTCAGCCTTTACCTATGAACAAATTCTGAAAACAACCTGTGCAAAATACATTTATGGCCTGACCGCCACGCCCACCCGAAAAGACGGGCATCATCCGATTTTGTTTCTGCATTGCGGTCCCGTTCGGTATCGGGATAATCCCAAAAAACAAGCTGAGAACAGACCCTTTGACCATTATATTGTTCCGCGATTTACATCCATGAGGGTTCCACTGAACCGCGATGAACCCGATGTATCCATCCAGGAATTATATACGGAAATTATGGAGAGCGACTTCAGAAATCAGCAGATTATCGAAGATGTGCTGAATAATTATCATCAGGGCAGAAACTGTCTTGTGCTGTCGCTGCGGACCGCCCATGTGGAATGGCTATCAAAAAAATTAAAAGAAGAGGTCCCGAATGTCATCACACTTATGGGCGGCATGGGAAAAAAATCAACTCAAAAAGCCTTTCATCAAGTCGCGGATATTCCTGTTGATAAAAATTTTATCCTGGTGGCTACCGGTCACTTTATCGGGGAGGGGTTTGATGAACCGCGTCTGGATACGCTGTTTTTAGCCATGCCCATATCATGGAAAGGGACGCTGCAGCAATATGCCGGGAGACTTCACCGATTGTTCAAAACCAAAAAAGAAGTGCGAATCTATGATTATGTGGACATCCAGATAAAAATGCTGGAAAAAATGTACCAAAAACGGTTAAACGGCTACGCTTCAATGGGATATAAAGCTAAAGCCGATGAAATCATCAATGTACCCCCGGATATCATTTTTCGTGAAGATAACTTTTTGCCTGTCTTCAGCCAGGATATCGTTTCCGCAAAAAAAGAAATTTTAATCATAAGCCCGTTTGTCAGAAAAAGACGCACGCAACAAATGGTTCAACACCTAAAAATCGCAACCGGTAAAAATATCCGTGTCATTGTTGTGACCCGGCCCGAATCGGATTTTTCCCAGAGGGAGCACGCTTCTTTGGAAAAAACCTTGAACCTGTTAACCGATAATGGTGTCCATGTCGTTTTGAAATCCAATATCCACCAGAAATTTGCCATCATGGATCAAAGGGTTGTATGGTACGGCAGTATCAACCTGTTAAGTTATGGGAGTGCACAGGAAAGTATGATGCGCATTGAAGGCTCCAATATTGCCAATGAATTGATAAAAAGCATTGAAAGTCCACTTCCTTCATGAAGGTTGATATCAGCCTCGATATTTGATATACATGATTAAAAAGTATATCCAAAAGGAAATGACTATGCAAGTTTCGAAATGGGGTAACAGCCTTGCTATCCGGTTGCCTGCTGCGGTAGTTAAAGCGTTGGGGTTGCAGGAAGGAGACGACATTGAGATTGTGATCGCAGATGAACGGGTCTTTAAGGTGCGAAAAAAGCCTTACCGTGATGCTATCCTGGCCAGGTTAAAAAAGTTTCGCGGTAAATTGCCGCCCGATTTCAAATTCGATCGGGAAGATGCCCATGTCCGATCCTAAAGCATTTATCGACACCAATATATTTTTTTATCTTTTCTCAGATGATACCGATAAAGCGAATCAGGCTGAGGAGATAGTAAGGGTGGGCGGCAGAATCAGCGTGCAGGTTTTAAACGAATTTGCCAACGTTGCACGGCGAAAGCTCGCTATGCCATGGAAGAAAATCCGCGAGGTGTTGACTCTGATTCGTTTGATCTGTCTAACGGATTCATTAACCATCGAAACCCATGACAGGGGAATGGCCGTGGCTGAGCGGTACAGGTTAAGTGTATACGATTCGATGATTGTGGCTGCCGCGCTTATCGCAAGAAGAAAAGCTATGGAAAGGATAGCCATGATGGATGATGCAGAATTATTAACGTTGAAAATATTTAATACCTGGGACCCTGTCGAAGGTAAGAATTTTTGGGAGGCGATAATCGAAATTCCTGCTGATTGTTCATTATTTGACTTTCATAGGTTTATTCAAGATATTACCGATTTTGACAATGATCATCTTTTTGAATTTTATGCCGGACGAAATGAAAGAAACCGAAAATTGCTTTTTTCAGAAGAGCCGGGATATCCTGATAATGGTGGTGAATTTGAACGTATTTTGTTAAAAGATATATACCCGTTAAAAAAGAGTCTTAAGCTCTATTATCTGTTTGACTTCGGAGATGATTGGATATTTGAGATACATAAATTAAGAAAAAAAGCTATCCCGCAAGAGGGTGTACAATATCCCCGTGTTGTTTCCCAAACAGGTAATCAATTAATACAATATAGCAGTTGTGAGGATGATTGAAAGAATGCAAAATAGTGATAGGGGATGTTCGGAATGAACGTCCCCTATCACAGCGATTGCTGATCGGATGGTCTACAACTCGTAAATTCTGATATTAGAAGGAAAAAGCTATGGAAAGCGTTTAAAATCCTGCGGATAGAAAGAGAGAAACAGCTAAATTGCGTAGGGGAGAAATGTTATAGAATCTACCTTACTCCAGAAATTTCTTCCTGGGGCGAGGAGGGCTTCTCCAGTTGCTTGGCATGTCCTTGTCATCGTGCTATCGCTACCACCCCGTCGCAGTGATTAATCGTATCAATCAGATTTCGGTTAATCATATTGCCTTTACCTCAAGGTTGCAGGCTCGGCCTCCGGGGCTTCGCACTTTCGGGGCCACCTCTGCGTTCACTTTCGTTACGGCCCGGTGACTCGCTCACATCCCTAAAGGATTGCTTTGTCGATGGGCTTCAGATATTCGGTTTCCCTCCTACCTGCCATCCAAGCTACAGGGCTTCTGATTGTTACCCTGACAGGACTGACTCCTGCTGAACATACCAGCCTTTGCTGGACACACAACCCTGCTTGAGACTTTCATCCCACACGGCTCAAAGTCTCCGTAAGGTTTCCCTTGTGGGGATTCCCGCAAATTTACATTTACTTCACGTTATAAAATGATAGGAGACGTTCGTTCCGATTAAATTTTGCGTATCAAGATTTACAGAACATGCTATACTGGTACAGGCAAAACCGGTTTGGCCACCGCATTTTTAATAAAGGCCATCAACCGTGGATAAAATGGGCATTTTATTCTTTTTAACAGCTTTTTTTTTTAATAGTGCCTGAATGAAATACTGCAAATGCCATCTGGAGCCTTATTTTTGATGTGGCTAAAGGAAAAAAATGGTGAATAAATGAACGGTACCAGTCGTGCTGATGTAAAACGAGGCATAAAAGTTTTGATTGTCTTAAAAAAAGACCAGAAAACGAATAAACTAACTGAAGGATTCGTAAAAGATATTTTAACAAAATCGCCAACCCACCATCATGGTATAAAGGTCCGTTTAGAAAGTGGAGAAATTGGGAGGGTGAAAGAAATATTAGGCTAAAATTTGATATATGGCAACCTTATTGGTGGTCATTGGTTTATGCTTCCAATGTTCAACTTGAAATGGAAAAACAGGTAATGTATGACCATGAAAGCTAAAAAAATAATTAAACTGGCCAAAAAATCGGAATTTGTATCTGCAATAAAGGATCAGAAAAGTTTCATCCATCGGATAAAGGAAAGGTATCTAAAATTTCGTCAGTTGATTCTGGACAGTTTCAAAAGAGACAAAAAATAAAGTACGTTTGGAACGAACGCCCCTATCATTATTGAATCGATTCAATCGGAGTTGCATTTTAAAAAATCTTGTGCCCTTGGGTGGTATCGGATACATCGTTTATTGTGGAATTTCATATTCGTTTCAAATAATGCAAGAATTGTTGAAGTGTCGTATAACCCGCAATTTATAATGATAAACAAACAGGATAATTACTGGCCGCCGATCCCGAAAAATATTTGAGAATACGTTTTGACACAGCCTGAAATGTGGAATATTATAGCTATTATAATCCACATTATGGGAGGTGCTTTATGAGAACCATTCAAATGACGCTTGATGATGACCTTGTCAAAGCGGTTGACCGTGTTTCAAAGGAACTCAACACAAACCGCTCGGCTTTTACAAGAAAGGCGCTTCGAGATGCTTTAGATCGATACAACATTGAACAAATGGAGCGTATCCACAAAAAAGGTTATGAGCGGAATCCAGTTGCCCATGACGAGTTTTCGAGTTGGGAATCTGAGCAAGATTGGGGCGAGGAATGAAACATGGTGAAATTCGATGGTACAAGTTTACTCGACCAGACAAAAAGCTGCCAGTATTAATTCTAACGCGAAACTCTGTATTGGAATATCTTAACGAGGTGACAGTAGCCCCTATTACCGGCACAGTGCGAAATATACCTTCAGAGGTTTTTCTTTCGAGAGAAGATGGCATGAAAAAAGATTGTGTGATAAACTGTGACCATTTGCAGACGGTTTCCAAGGCTAAAATTGGATCTTTGATTACCACTTTACCCCTATCGAAGATGGTTGACGTTGGCAAGGCTATACGCTTTGCTCTCGACATTTGAAACAAAATCGGCCATAGCGATAGGGAGTAGCCTCGCGGCCACCCCCTCCCAAACCACCGGACGGACAGATCGCGTATCCGGCGGTTCGGCTGGTTGAAACAGACCAAAGATAACCGGTCTGCCTGGTTTTAGTGAACGCAACGATACCTGCATTTCAACGACTGTTGCCATATGCAGATAAGAATACGCTCTTTATCAACCATAACCATTTACCCGGGCCATTCGGCCCAGGCACCGTTCAGACCTTCACCGGGGTGAGACCTCTCTGCCTTTGCAAAGCTCGTTTCCACCGGCTACTATGTCCTCTGCTGACTTCTCCTCATGCGGTCAGGGACGGTTACCCGGCCCTCAGCCGATACGGCACATGAGAGACCTCCCGGGGTAAACACATGTCTTTCAGTACGTGAATGCCGGGTTTACGGATACACCTTAAGTTAGAACATGTGCCGTGCCCGGCACACACCAAGTGCTCAAGCGGACCGGGGGATTATGTGCGTTTAGGCAATTCATCGACATTCAAAATCCTGGCATCTTGCAAGGCCCTGCTTGGTCTTCCCGGCCGCTTATCTCAAACATTATGCACTGGAATCCGATCGTGTGAAAATTAAAAATTATAATAACATATCATGATAAAGGACGTTCGTTCCGAACGTCCTTTATTTTGTTATTTTGTAGCATAAAAGGGATGTAAAAACTCTCGAACACGGAATATTATCAAAATTGAATCATTAGGTGTGGGAAAAAATATGGTACGTTCCATCCGGTTCTGGTGTTTGGCTTTCAAGCTGATCAAGCCCAAAAACGAAGGAAAAAAGTTTGGCGGTCCCATGAAACCTACGATATTCGCCAAACGGCTATTGGGTGATGATGGATGGGATCCGTATTTAGAAGACCCAGCCAGTCTGTGGTTGCTTCACTGGCAACTTTTCACGCCTCCGATCCTGGTACCTGCCTGGGCGATGGCTATCAATCTGACTGGTATTTCATCCTTTGGCATGACCGATCTGAAAAATCATTTTCTGGAATACAAGGAATTGATCCCCGCCATTCAGCGGTTATCCGACTCCTCTTTCGAAAAGGATGCCTCCTGCTTTCTTAGAATGTACGGACCGCCTTCAACCGGAATATCCGAAGAAATCGAATGTCCGTTTTGCCACCTCGGCTTATTGGAAACAGGAGACCGAAAGAGCACCTATCAATTTAATACCAGCGACAAATCCAGACTCCCTGATTGGATACTGCTGGCGGCCTGCCTGGATTATGCCCGCAACTATCACCCCTCTGCCAATTCCGTTTCTCTTTCCGCTATCGCATACGGATTCAACAGTCCCGGCGTTGCGTTCAAACTTTCGGAAACTGATCTGGGAAATCGTCTGGAAAAAGCGGTTATGGATTTCGAGGACGTTGTTTTTATTGAATCATACGGCAACCGGCAGTTAATGATGGAAAGCGATCCTGCTGAACTGCATCTTAAAGCCCTGACGAAATACTACCAAAACAGCCGGCGAATTGAATTATGAAAATGCGTTTGATGGAAAAAAAACCGTCGCTTCTGTCTCGTTTCGAAGATGGCTTGAAACAACAGCGGCTTAAAGTCCGGGGGGTTTTTAGAATCGCCGGTACGGCTTCTTTTGAACCCATCAACCGGACCCTGGCAAGAGCACTCTACCATGCGATTAAAAGAGCGAATAAAAATGCAGCCGATTCTGCCGCCTTGCGACAAATAGCTTCGGAATTGCCGGATTTTTTGGAAAGAGACTATCCCGAAGCCTCAAAACTGGCAGACTTTTTTGACAAGGCCGGAAAAGCATTCGGCGCCCCAATTATTTTGATCATCGACGAATTTGGGAAAAGCCTTGAATATATGTCGCGTTTTCCCGGAAACGGAGACCTGTTTATTCTTCAGACCTTAGCAGAGATGAGAGGCATCAATATTTGGGTATGTCTTCACCAGGCATTCGAGGAATACGCCGCCGGTCTTACCGAAAAACAGCGCAGGGAATGGGGAAAAGTGCAGGGACGGTTCGAAGATATCGTTTTTGTCGAACCATTGAATCTGACCTGCCTTTAACTTGAAACAAACAGACTAAAACCTGCTTGGCGAATCTTCGAATATCTGAACCATTTATTGGGATTACAGGTCAGTTCAATCCTTATGGGTTTAAGCGGAACAAATATTTTTGAAGGATC
>JAGYNR010000061.1 GCA_018399715.1 Desulfobacterales bacterium
ATCAAAATCTTTGAACCGCTTTCCTACATGGTCTACGCTGATAACCGTCTGCCCGACATCAACGTTATCGGAATCCTTCTCCGAAATGTTTAAATCGTCGCTGCTCCTCTCTTGTGTTTTTTCGTGTTCGAGCATGGCGACATAACCATCCTCGAATCTCGGTTCAACCGGTTCCAAAGTGACGTTTTCAGTATCCAGGCCAAATAATTCAACTGTTGGCCGGTAATCTGCTTTTATGATCAGCCGGACGGCATCACCAACAATCACGGCATCCATCACCGCCTGATGTTTCGAAAGCAATCTTTGCAATTTTCTTTTTTTCCTGTCAAACCGTCTGACCTGAAAAGTATTGCCCTGTTGACTCCCGGCAATTTTCCCGGGATCATCTAAAATCAATAATTCCCCCTGTTTCAATACCCCTACCCGGTGGCAGCGTTCGGCTTCATCTAGATACGTAGTGCTGATAAAAACACTGATGTTTTCATCTTCGACCAGATGGGAAACAATGGACCACAATTCACGACGGGAAATCGGGTCGACGCCTACCGTAGGCTCATCTAAAATCAACAGTGAAGGAGACCGGATCAGTGTGCAGGCAAGTCCCAGTTTTTGCTTCATGCCACCGGACAGTTTCCCGGCCAAACGATCCATAAAATCACCAAGCCTGGTCATGGACATGAGCTGTTCATATTTTTCCCTCCGTTCATTGACTGGAATTCCCTGGAGATCAGCATACAGATCCAGGTTTTCCCTGACAGAAAGCTCTTCATAAAGTCCGAACTGCTGCGGCATGTAACCAATCACGGACTGAACTGCCAGCGGACGTTTTCCAACGTTTATTCCCATCACTAAAATGTCTCCTGAATCTACTTTCAGGAGCCCGGCGCAGAGGCGAAGAATCGTGGTTTTCCCGGCACCATCGGGGCCCACAAGTCCCGTGATCTGACCTTTTTGGGCCGTCAGGCTTACCGCTTTCAATGCCTGAGCCCGTCGTCCTCCCGATCTGAAACTTTTGCTGACGTCTTTAAGACAAAGCGCGGTATTATTTTTCGTATTGTCTCTAAGGCGGCTGTCAATCGGGCTGCTATAATTCATTATTTTCTGGACAGGACGACACAGATGTATTGTTGGTTTGCGATACAGATTGATCCAGAAAAATGATAATGGTAGCAGGCATCCCCAGGCGCAACTCGTTTTGGGGATTACCTACCATCACCCGAATCTGATAAACCAGTTGAGTTCGAATCTCTGATGTCTGTATGCTTTTAGGAGTAAATTCGGCCGAAGGGGAAATATATCCCACCCAGCCATCGTAGGTCTTATCCGGATAACTGTCTGTTGTCACGATGGCTTTCATTCCGGGATATAGTTTCCCAAGATTGGTCTCGGCAACATAAGCCCGCACCCAGACCGGATTTAGTAGTGACATCGTAAAGACCGGCCGTTGCGGAGACGCCATATCTCCCTTTTCAAGTATCCGGTTTCGGATGACACCATCCGATGGTGCATATAAACGGGTATCGGCCAGATTCTGCCTGGCGATATCTAATTCGGCTTCAAACATCTCAAGCCGGGCCTTCGCTGTATCAATATCTTCTTTTCTGGGACCCGCGAGAACCAGGTTTAAGTTTTCCTGTTGTGCCTTAAGTTCTGCACGTTCCACGTCCATCCTGGCTTCAGCATCATCGGCCTTTTGGCGGGAGGTCAGCTTTTCCGCTGCCAGAGCTTTCAGACGCCTGAATGTAATTTCTGAGTTGTGAAGCCGTTTGACAGCCGCATCGACTTGCGCATAGGCTTTTTTAATTTCTTCCTTTCTGCTGCCCGAAACAAGCTTGTTGACAATTTGCTGCTGAGCCTTTACGTTTGCCTCCCCCGCCTTTACTGCCAGTTTTAGCCGGACCGTTTCCAGACAGGCCAGCAACCGGCCTTTTTCTACCCGGTCGCCCTCTTCTGCCAGCAGTTGCTCTACACGTTCACTAGCGTTAAACGCCAGATGGACTTCCCGCATATCAATATTTCCGTAAAGCCTCAGTTTATTTAATTTTTCCGGCTCTTTTCTGAAATGATACCAAAGCGCTGCTCCGATCACCCCAATTATTACCAAAAAAATTAATATCCCGATAATATATTTTTTCATCATTTTTTATTACTTAGTGCCTGAACTAAAAATCTTGGTTTTCGTTCGGGCACTACTTAAAAAAATAAGTTTCAAACTTTAAAAATCTGGAAAATATCGATTTTAGATACCCACTTCATTTTAAACAACAGTCCGACAAATAAACCAATCATCAGAACCGAAAAAACGATTTTAAAAAAGGACCAAAACGTGTCAATACAGTCCTTCTGGCTAAACCCGCCGGCACCGCTGGTTGAAAGAAATGTCATTAAACAAATCCCCGGAAAAATTCCTGATAACAAAACAGAAATAAAAAAAACCCCCAATATCGATCCTATCAATCTTTTCATCATAGTGTATAAAGATTTGTGTACCGGTTTGCATTAAACTGAAAAGGCTTTGCTTTACAAAAATAACATTATTCCTATATTAATAAAATATTAACTTTATACAACCTAAACTGAGCGTTAAAAATTTTGGAAATAAAATAGACACAATTCCTTTTAATCATATTGTAAAAGAACGCTTCCAAAATTTTTAACGCTCAGTTTAGGTACAATTATAATTTCCAACCTTAAACCAAGAAAGGATAATATTTCTCATGATGTATGATTTTAACGCCGATGAAGTCTTTGAGATGGCAGAAAAAATTGAAATCAATGGCGCTAATTTTTATCGAAATGCATCCGGAAATATCAGCGACCCGAAATCCAAACAGCTATTGGAAGAACTTGCCGCCATGGAAGATGAACACCTGAAGACCTTTTCCGAAATGAGGCGTCAATTGACCGACAAGGAGAAAGAGACAATGGTGTTCGACCCGGAAAATGAAACGGTGGCTTATCTTCGGGCTTTAGCAGATATCCGTGTTTTCTTTGAAAAAGAAATAGACACGTCATCCATGGAAGAAATTTTAAAAGATGCCATCGTAGCGGAAAAAGATTCGATTGTTTTTTATCTGGGTATCAAGGAGATGGTTTCTGATGAAAAAGGCAAGCATCGGATAGATAAGATTATTAAAGAAGAAATGGGCCATATCCGCCTGCTGAGTAAAGAACTGGTAAATCTTAACAAGAAATGAACCTGAACGTATCATTGATGTCAGGTTTCAACCTTAAACGTTTGAAACCTGACACTTAAAATCCGAAAAAAATACATTTGATTTTTGACGATTATCATATTCTTCCGAGAATAAACTTTAAAAATTTTTTTTCCGCCCTTTTAAAATCTTCATCAGAATAATATTCCAAATTTTCAGGAATTCTGAATTTTTCTCTATATCGTCTTATCAAAAGTTCAAGCCCATTCGTGTCATCAGTTACTTTGCTCATACAAGCCTCCATTCCTGATTTTGAATTCTTAATTCATTGTTTTTGGTTTAAACGAAGCATACCTTTTTATATAACATAAGGAACCAATAATGATTGTAAATCGGGTATTCCCTGATTTCATAACCAATTATTACCGTAGTTGAACATTTAATTACCCTATGGTCGTTTAAACCTTAAAAACTGTCTATTATGACCGATGCTGCCGTTTCTGATAATAGGATGTCAGCCGTTCATAGGCGGCGTTGTATATTTGCATAATCTCTTTGGATGTTTGATACTTTTCCGGATTATTCATAAATCTATCCGAATGGTACTTTTTAAACTCGCGGTTGCGAGCTTTTTTTACCTCTTCTAAAGATGATGGTGGCTTTAGATTGAAAATTTCCAGATCTTTACAGACCTGATGAGGAACGCCTGGTGACCGCCGCTGGAAATCTTTATTTTTAAATCTTTGCCGTTGTGTATTGCTGTTGTCCGATGAATCCGAACCGGAAAAACGATCTTCTGTAAAAAATTGATCGGCCAAATGTTCAAAAACAAGTCTTGCCCCTAATCGATGCACTCGGTTTAAACTTTCTGCTCTGGCGATTTGTAAAAGCCGATTTAAAATATTTCCCATTGAATTTCCTTTTCATAAATCATAAAGGTAAAAAATATATAATAACCATCAAAATTAACAAAATCATGTGGAGTCTCTTTCGTTTTTTGCAAAGCATCTCGGCGGGAATTTTGTTATTTGAGTCGTTGCTTTCGGTACATGACAGGCAATCAATAATAGCGTCGTATCTTTTAACTGCGAATCAGCCGACACATCACCTGACGCATCAACTCCCGGATTTCGTTTATTTTAAATACATACCCCAACAATGCCAGAAGACATAAGAAAATACTACTGATTGCAGCCAATATCAGCAGGCAGCCCAACACTTCATTATTCCAGTTATCAGGGAACACGGCATCTTTAAACCATTGCAGGAAAAACGCAATGGGAACACTCAAAAGTACCATTTTCAGGTAAGCCTTATACACGATAAGACTTCCGTTATTTTGTGTACGTCGGTTCCAAATCACCAGAAGCAACACCACCTGAAAAAAGGCGGAAACTGATATGGCCAATGCAACCCCATTGGTGCCCATCACCTTCATTCCGGCCCAATATGCCGGAATACTTAACAACACGGCAACTGTACCGAAAAGCGCCGGAAACAATGTGTTTTGTTGAGCATAATAACCTCTGACCACTACTGTTTGGGCGGCAAACGCAACTGCTCCCACCAGCATAAATGCCAATGCTTCGGCAGTTAGATGGGTAGCGGCTGAATCGAAATTTCCCCGTTCAAACAGAATTCGTATAATTTCGACTCTCAGCACGATCATCAGCACAGAAACCGGTATGACAACGGACAGATAGCGCAGCGTATCATTTAAAAGATGATTCATTTCATCCATCTTATCCTCCGCTACCAGACGTGCCATAAACGGAAACGATGCAACGCCTACGGCCTGACCGAAAAATCCCACCAGCATCAATGTCACCCGGAATCCATAATTTAAGGCAGCAATACGGCCCTCAGGAAGAAATGAACCAAAAAATTTTAGAAAAAACTCTGTCGAAAATGTCATGGTTAAGCCAACCATCAGTGGCAGGGTTAACAGAACATATTTTTTTAAATCCGGATGTCGTGCGTTAAAGCAAAAATAAAGCCGCATGCCAAGTTTTTTGGCAGACCAAAACTGGAGGCCGAAATTGCCAACCACAGCCCCTGCCAGAACGCCCCATGAAAATCCCTCCACACCCAGGTGGGGTCCTAAAAGCAGGCCGCCGGCGATAATGCTCAGATTATAGATTAAAGGTGCCAGCGCCGGAATGGCAAAATGTTCTTTGGCAAACTGAACAGCCATAAACAGCCCGCCGGCAAAAAAGAAAAATTGTGCTGGAAGAATGATCCGGGTCATTCGCACAGCCAGTGCGATATGATCAGGCTGGTTGAGACCCGGTGCTAACATCGTAATCAGCTTGGGGGTCAGCATAAAACATATGGCAATACCGACTGCCAGGAGAATGCCAAAGGTTGTCAAAATGATTGACACCACCTCCCACCCCTTATCCTCCTGATTTTCGACAAGATACCTAGAGAAAATCGGAATAAACGTAACGGATAAAAATCCGGCTGCCACGATATGATTTAAAAGATCGGGGATAATAAATGCCACCTGATACGCATCCACCTGTCCTCCCACGCCCCCGACATAAGCAATGACCATTTCTCTGAAAAGTCCGATCACCCGGCTCAGAAACACCGAAGCGATCATGATTGCCGATGCAATCCCAACTTTTTTATGAAGCTTCATGTCCAAAATCAGTTTTTTCCGGCCTCAGGGATCTTGAAAGTCTTTCCGGCTTGACTTACATTTATGATTTATTTATAGTTTTTTGTTTAACAGACAGAATGACTAAAAATTTTATACTGTTAATTTTGAAAAAGATAATTGAGAAAACACTATCAGGGAACAGCTCATGGTGTCAAATGGTTCAGAGGAAGGGGTTTCATATGTCGGAACAGACGCGATAACCAAAAGGGAGAACTACATGTACCGTGAAAACTATATTAATTCGCTGCGGGCGGAACTTGTGGCCATGGTAGCAGATCATCTGACCCCGGTTGCCATGAAATATGGGTACAGCGATGTGCCGTTGGAATCCAATATAAAATGGCGGCCGCAGGTTCTGCTCATTGGAAATTATTCTTCCGGGAAGTCTCAACTGATAAACGATTTTCTTGAAGCCAATATCCAGGCAACCGGGCAGGCACCTACCGATGACTCCTTCACGATTTTGACCTATGATGATTCCATAACGGATGAACCTGTCCGGGTTACCGAAGAACGAGATGGAAAATTTTTATTATACGATCCGGAATATCCGTTTGAGAGGCTGAGAAAACATGGTCAGCGGTTTGCCTCCCATTTCAAGTTGAAAAAGGTCAACGCGCCGTTTTTGAAAAATCTGGCAATCATTGATACGCCTGGAATGCTCGATAGCATCACGGAGAGAGACCGGGGCTATGATTATCAGGAAGTTGTCGGAGACTTAGCGCAGATAGTGGACCTGGTGCTGGTTCTTTTTGACCCACACAAAGCCGGGACAGTGCGGGAAGCCCACAAGAGTCTTCGGGAAACACTGCCGTCAAAAACATTCGAGGATCGCATTCTGTTTGTTTTAAACCGCATTGATGAGTGCTCATCTTTAAACGATCTGTTAAGGGTCTATGGAACTTTGTGCTGGAACTTGTCTCAGATTACCGGGCGAAAAGATATCCCGATGATCCATTTGACCTATTCCCCTCAGGCGGCCTCTGAAAAATCCCATAAGTCTGATGCTGAAACCGGTTTTTTAAAATTTTTGGAAAATCAGCGGGATCTGTTGAAAAAAGCCGTGATGGAAACTCCAAAAAGACATCTGGATCATTTGGCCACTTTTGTAGAAACTCACAGTGATCGGTTATCCCATCTCCTGGAGGCGCTGGTAAGCTACGGGAAACAACTTCGGATGTTTTATGTCAAATACACATTTGTCGGAATTCTGGCGAGTCTCTTTTTAGGGACATCTGCCGCTTTTGCAATGATGAATATACAGGCCTTTTCCGGATTCGGATCCAAAACACTGATCGGCGCCGGCATTACAGTTGCTGCCGGTTCCCTGGCGCTGTGGATGACTGTATTGAGAAAATATTTCAGGCGGACTTTTCACCTGAAAGTCTTAAACGATGCGGATAATCTGACCCCACTTGAAACCCAGACACGCCGGGATAACTGGGAAGCCGTTAAAGATTATGTTCTCAATTTCCTGAAAAAATCCGAAGGCCGGTTTTCCCTGATCACCGCCAAACGGGAATATATGGATGTGCAGTACATCAGTAAGGAAGGCTCCCGGGAAATCCGGGAGGGGATGAGTGAACTGTCCACCATCCGCCATGACAGACAGGATAACACAATGCCGGCAAGCACTGTGCAGGCTAACAGTTGAAAAAAACAACCTTTTTTCAACTTAAACCGATCTTATAACTCACAACATGATTTTTAAACAAGACGATGAATATAAATTCCCTTCAAGATGAAACATCAACTAAAACAGACCAGCTTAAGGTTCTCGGACTTTGCTTAGGCGCATCAACCGTCACTATTGTTCAGATGAAAGGTTCACCGGATAGGACTTTAAAACCGGAAATAACCGATTTTTCTCTTAATTCTCACGAAGGAGACCCCAAAAAAACGCTGGTCAGGGCGCTAAAATCCATTGATTTGAGTTCTTTCGACCGGGTAGTGGCGACCGGCCGGCGGTTTCGATATTTTGTCAATCTTACATCGATTTCCGAACCTGAGGCAGTGGAATATGCCTACCGGTTTGTCAAACCGGAGGGAATTCATTGTCCCGCGGTTATTTCAGCAGGTGGAGAAACTTTCATGGTCTATGTCTTAAACGGCAAAGGCCAGATTTCCAATGTACTTACCGGAAATAAATGTGCCTCCGGTACCGGAGAATTTCTGCTTCAGCAGCTTCGCAGAATGAATGTCTCTTTGGAGGAGGCGGCCAAATGGGCAGCCGAAGAGGAACCCTACCATGTATCCGGCCGTTGCTCGGTTTTCTGCAAATCCGACTGTACTCACGCTACCAACAAGGGTGTCCCCAAATCCAAGGTGACTGCCGGATTATGCAAGATGATGGCCAACAAAATTCTTGAGCTGCTCAAAAAAGTCGAGCGCAAAAATATCATGCTGGTCGGAGGAACCGCCAGAAACCGCATGATGGTTGAGTATCTTCGCAAAGAAATCGAGGGACTGATTGTGCCGGAACAAGCCCCTTATTTCGAGGCGATGGGCGCGGCACTCTGGGCATTTGAAAACGAAACACAAAAATTTCCAGGCTTTTCTGATATTTTCATCAGCGAAGCGGCAACCTTTGACACCCTTTCTCCTCTTCAGAATTTTGAAAACCGGGTGTCCTTTAAGACAATGAAACAGGGGGTGGTTCAACCGGGAGATGTATGTCTTCTTGGACTGGATGTGGGATCTACGACCACCAAAGCCACGCTGGTCCGCAAGGCGGACAATGCCCTTTTGGCCTCCGTTTATCTCAGGACAAGCGGCGATCCGGTGAGTGCCTCCCGAAAATGCTATCAGAGCATTCTTGACCAGGTGATGGCCGTAACAACGCCGGATCAAATTTTAATTGAGGGGCTGGGTGTTTGTGGTTCCGGCCGGCAGATCGCCGGACTCCATGCCCTTACCGATGGTGTGATCAATGAAATTATTGCTCATGCTACGGCCGCGATCCATTTTGACAGTCAGGTGGATACTATTTTTGAAATTGGCGGCCAGGATGCAAAATATACCTATATTACCAATTCGGTTCCCTCCGACTACGCCATGAACGAGGCGTGTTCAGCGGGTACCGGGTCTTTTCTGGAGGAATCCGCTTTTGAAACGTTGGGGGTTCAGATGGAAGGCATTGCCGATGTTGCGCTTCGGGGAAAGCAGCCCCCGAATTTCAATGATCAATGCGCAGCATTTATTGCATCCGATATCAAAAATGCAATCCACGAAGGCATTGCCCATGATGATATTGTCGCCGGTTTAGTCTACTCTATTTGCATGAATTACTCAAACCGGGTCAAGGGAAACCGCCCTGTCGGGGAAAAAGTATTCATGCAGGGAGGGGTATGCTATAACAGGGCTGTCCCGCTGGCAATGGCAGCTCTGGTGGACAAACCCATTATCGTCCCTCCGGAACCCGGACTGATGGGAGCTTATGGCGTCGCCCTAGAAATTAAAAAGCGAATCGAACAGGGACTGATGAAGCCGAAACGATTTGACCTGAATACCCTGGTAAACCGGGAGGTTCGTTACGGCAAAACATTTACTTGTAAAGGCGGGAAAGAAAAATGTGACCGTCGATGTCAGATTTCCATGATCCACATTGATGGGAAAAAATATCCTTTCGGCGGAGCCTGCAACCGGTATTATAATCTTCGGCACAATGTGACATACAACATCGAAGAACTTGACCTAGTGCGTATCCGGCAGAAACTCATATTTGAAAAATATGGGGTCAGGCCCGAAAGCCAGACCCAAAAGCCTTATAAAAAGAGAATCGGCATTAACCGAAGTTTTCTGGTGAATACCTATTATCCCTTATATTCTCATTTTTTTAATGAGCTGGGATGGGAAACTGTTCTGCCCGATGATATTTCACAAAAAGGCATCGATCAGCGAAACGCCGCTTTTTGTTATCCTGTGGAATTAGCCCACGGTTTTTTTTATAGCCTGCTGGAAACGGATACATCATTGGACTTTTTGTTTCTGCCTCATTTCAAAGCCATACCGCACCAAAACGGAAATACGAATTCCCTGGTCTGCCCTTTTGTTCAGGGTGAGTCCTTCTATCTTCAGACGACTTTCCATGAAAAGCTTGATGAATTAAAAGCAAAAGGAATGCAAATTTTAAATCCCCTTTTGGACTTAACACAGGGGATGGAGCAGGCACGCAAGCCCTTAATTGACATGGCGGTATCCGTTGGGGAAAGCCGTAAGGATGCCGAAACGGCGTTTGACAACGCATTAACTCAGCAAACGGATTGTTTCAAAGAGATGAAAATGTTGGGACAGCAGGTTCTGGCAGAGTTGGAAAAAGATCCTGAAAAAATCGGTGTGGTCATTTTATCCAGGCCCTACAACGGCCTTGTGGAAGAAGCCCACATGGGAATACCCCGAAAACTGGCATCAAGAGGGGTAACCGTAATTCCTTTAGATTTTATCCCTATTGAAAACGTAAAGCCCAGACGGCATATGTATTGGGGAATGGGGCAAATCATTTTGATGACGGCACGGGTGGTCAAAAAACATCCCCAGTTATTTGGCACGTATATAACCAATTTTTCCTGCGGCCCGGATTCCTTTATTATTGGATATTTTCGGGATATCATGGGAAGAAAGCCCTCTTTGACACTTGAGTTGGACAGCCATACGGCTGATGCGGGTTTGGAAACCAGAATAGAAGCCTTTTTAGATATTGTTTCCGCCTATCGCCAATTGGAGATGAACAATCCCGCACCCCGCCAGGAAACATCATATCATCCTGCAAAAGTAAATATCAACAAAGGACGAATTGAGGTGACCACTTCCTCCGGTGAAATTCTTCCTTTAAATCATCCACGGGTTACCCTGCTGATCCCCTCGATGGGTAAACTTGGTGCGGAGGCCATTGCAGCGATTTTCCGTCAATCCGGTGTTAATGCTGTCGCTCATCCGCCCCCCGATGAAGCGATCTTAAAAATCGGTCGGGCCAATACCTCCTGTAAAGAATGTCTACCCCTGATTTTAACAACAGGATCACTATTGAATTATATTCGAAATAAAAAGCGTCCGGATGAAGTTTTGATTTACTTCATGGCAACCGGCTCAGGTCCCTGTCGTTTCGGCCAATACTATGTTTTCATGGAGGATCTGGTTAAAAAACTTCATATCCCGGATGTAGCAATGTTTTCCCTTTCATCGGAGGATTCTTATGAGGGGATGGATAAAAAGCTGGAAAACCGTGCCTGGTGGGCTGTGATCATCAGTGATGTCATGGAAGATATCCGCAGCATGCTTCTAGCCAATTCAAAAGATACCGAAACCGCCATGCAAATGTTTTACGCGCAATGGCAAAAACTGATAGAAGAACTGGAGCATGCAGATTTTGGCAGCCTGGAGCGGCAACTGATTAAAACTGCCGGAGAGTTAAAAAAAATACCGCTGAAACAACCTGCGGATCTGGTCCCGGTAATAGCCCTTACCGGAGAAATTTATGTCCGAAGAGACGGCCTTTCCCGCCAATATATTACGGAGAAACTGGCGGAAAAAGGATTTGCCACCTTGTGTTCCCCGGTAGCAGAATGGATTCACTACTGCGATTTTCTTCTCGAAAAGAATTTAACAGAAATTGACATTCCCCTCAAAAAGCGTCTAAGGGTTTGGATTAAACGGTTTTTTATGGTTCGCTACGAACGTCGTATTAAGCAGGCGCTATCAGCCTCCGGTTTGATTCATGCCAAGCCGTTTGACATAAAAACTGTAATGAAAACAGGTAAACAATTTATCTCGCCATCTCTTACCGGTGAAGCCATATTGACAGTAGGTAGTTCTCTTAACGAGGTTGCCTCGCACACCTGCGGCGTGATTGCTATCGGGCCGTTTGGATGTATGCCCAACCGCTTGTCTGAATCCATACTGACCGAAATCATGAATCGGGAAAACAAGATCAATTCATCCCCAACGGATGAACGGTTAAAGACTGTTCTGACAGATGTTGAGGATTTGCCGTTTCTGGGTATCGAAAGCGACGGCTCTCCTTTTCCGCAACTGATCAATGCAAAACTGGAAACATTTTGTATCAGAGCAGAGCGGCTTCATCAGCAGATGCTCAATGCCCGAAAAAATAATTAAAAGTCGGAATAAAAAATCGCCCCAACACTGCACCGGACACCAAACTCCAAAGCGATCACATTGGCTGTTTGGTGTCTTTTTTTTCTTCGTTCTCACGCTTTGCGTGGGAATGCATTTCAAGACGCTTTGCATAACAGTTCCTATTGACTCAGACACTGCTCATGATTATTTATTGAGGCATTTTTTAGCTGATTTCTAATCAAATCTTAATCATTTCCTAACATATCGCGGTTATATTTTTTCACAGACAAACGTTATGAATCACACTAAAAAGGAGGTGAAACACGTTTTTACTAACACAATTTTTGTATTTTTCTAACAAAAATCTAACAATTTCAAACAATACTTTAATTTTTATGTATCGAAAGGAAGACATTCAATGGGTAAGAAAAACATCTTTGTGATGGCGCTGGCGGTGGTATTTTTATTTTCCACATCCGTGTTTGCCGAAAATCTCGTGATCAAGGGGTCCACGACAGTTTTGCCGATCGCGCAGAAGGTTGCGGAAGCTTACATGAAAGAAAATCCGGAGGTTAAAATCTCCATATCCGGAGGTGGTTCCGGAAATGGTATAAAAGCAATCATTGACGGCACTACGGATATCGGTAATGCTTCCCGGTTTATCAAGGGCAAGGAAGTCAAGCTGGCATTGGAAAACGGCCAATATCCGGTTCCTTTCCGGGTCGCTTATGATTGTATTGTCCCGGTAGTTCATCCCGGCAATGGTGTGAACAATTTAACATTGAGTCAACTGAAAGATATCTACATGGGCAAGGTAAAAAACTGGAAAGCGCTCGGCGGCGATGACCGTCCGGTGGTAGTTGTTTCCCGTGATACCAGCTCCGGAACTTATGAAGTCTGGGAAAAAAAGGTCATGGAAAAAGAACGGGTCTATCCGGGTGCTCTTCTTCAGGCATCCAACGGGGCTGTTGTTCAGGCCGTTGCCAAAAACAAAAATGCCATAGGATATATTGGTCTGGGATATCTCGATAATTCAGTAAAAGCCCTTACCGTCGGTGGTATCGAAGGTTCTGAGGAAACTACCTTAGATGGTTCTTTTCCGATCAGCCGGCCATTGTTTATGTTTACCCGCGGATGGCCGGAGGGCAAAACCGTCAGTTTTATTAATTATGTGTTGTCTCCCGCTAAAGGCCAGAAGCTGGTGAAGGAAGTGGGTTATGTATCATTGTATTAAAATTAAAAGAAAAAAAATCATGAGAGATCAGAACCGTTTGAACTGATAACTGTATCGGTAAAACAGACGCGCAGTGTGCAAAAAATGCCTGCGCGTCTTTTTTAGCTGTCAACAACCAGGAGCCTGAGATCTAAAGGAATAAAATATATGGCAATTCGTCGTCAAACCAAAGAAAAGGTGATGCGAAGGGTTTTGTTTTTAATCGCCCTGGCATCTGTCGCCATTTTGCTCGCCATAACCATTTTCTTATTTGCTGAGGGGGTTCCTATTTTCCAAAAAGTATCGGTAAAAGACTTTATTTTTGGTAACTACTGGTA
>JAGYNR010000062.1 GCA_018399715.1 Desulfobacterales bacterium
TTTCCGAATGTCCTTCAAAGAACCGGGGAGGATTGCTCGATGACTTCCGGAAGCAGGACATGGTAAAACCTTTTGCTGATCAGGCGTTTTCCATGAATCCCGGAGACATCAGTGATCCGGTCCGGACACAATTCGGATGGCATATTATTAAGCTGGAAAAAATTAATGAGGCATCCATCTTATCGCTTGATGAGGTTTCAGAACAAATTAAAAATAAAATGATTGACAAACGTAAAAAAGAACTGGCACTGGCGGCTGCTGAGGCTGTTTACAGTGTTTCATTCGGCGATGATGACATCGTAAAAGCTGCAAAGGATCAGGGTATCGAGTTAAAAACCACAGGTTTTTTCCCTAAGTCTGGACCTGATGAAATTGACAAGCAGATTCAAAAGAATTTCTCGCAAATTGCGTTTGACCTTTCTGATCAGGAAATCAGTGAGATTCAAAAACTCGGAAACAGCTATTACATTATACAACAGATTGATCGAAAACCGGGTATCATTCCGGAATTTGCATCAATAGAAAACACGGTCAAAGAAAATTGGATTCAACAGCAAAAAGATAAAAAAGCCCTTGAAAAGGCGGAATCTTTTCTAAAAGTTCTCCAAACAGGTGAAACAATGGAGACACTATCAGTTCGCTATGAAACCAAACCAGTGGTAACAGACTTTTTTCAACGTAATCAGCCAATACCAGGTATTGGTTCCGAATGGGCGATTGCCAGCGCCTCTTTTGAACTTTCATCGAAAAATAAATATCCCGATAGCCCCGTTAAAGGCAAAAATGGATATTATGTATTTATGCTGGAGGATAAAAAATTCCCACCTCCGGAGAATTTTGAAAAAGAAATGAAAGATACTTTTCAACAGCTAACAGCCCGTAAAAAAACCATGATCTTCCAGGAGTGGATCTCGGAAGTCAGAAGCAGAAGCCAAATTGAAATCAAAAAAGATTTTTTTGCCGGATAGCAGGAGTATGTCATGGCTGATTCAAAAAAAAATACTGTTACACAACAGCCTGTGCAGCATATTACCAAAAAATGTCCTTACTGCTTAACTTACTTAAAGCTTGGGGATGAAAAGTGTTATTCCTGCGGAGCTAAAGTGGGAAAGGTTGATAAATTAGGATTCGCACAAAAACCATTTAACTGGAAAGGTTACACAATTTCCATCATTGCCTGGATCGCATTTTTAGTCTACCTTTGGTGGGCATTTTTCCAAAACAAGTAACCAGTTTTGTTCGGACACTAAATATTCAGGTTCATTTTTTACTTCCGGTAAACGAACGGTAGTGGAAACAGAGGAGATTTTTTTATGATAACAACTTTAACCGATGATGATCGCAAAACACTTCTTCGATTAGCGCGTTTTGCCATCCAATCGAAACTGGAAAAAAATACCCTGAACCAAATACCACAAAAATTAACTCCCGACTTAAAAGAAAAACGAGGATGCTTTGTGACCCTTCATAAAAACGGCGGCCTTAGAGGTTGCATTGGTAGCATAGAGCCGAAAAAGCCTCTCTTTGAAGGTGTTAAGGAAAATGCAGTCAATGCTGCTTTTCGTGATCCACGGTTTTCACCGTTACAGCCTCATGAATTAGCGGATATCGAAATTGAAATCAGTGTGCTGACAGTTCCCGAAGAATTGCCGTATGAAAATGTAAAAGAATTAAAACAAAAACTGAAACCAGGCGTTCATGGGGTTATTTTATCTAGAGGATGGCAACAGTCCACATTTCTTCCCCAAGTATGGGAACAACTTGCAGATGTGGACAGTTTTCTGACACATCTGTGCTTGAAAGCCGGAATGGAAGCAGGTTGTTGGCAACATCCGGATACCAAGATTCAGTTATATGAAGCCGAATATTTTTCAGAATCAACATGTCAGATTTAAGAGAGAATCTACCTGGCTAGCATGGCTCGCATCATATCCCCTGCATTTTCTGCATGGTCGGAAATAGACCCTATTGTTTCTGCCAGCCGTATCAAATGAAAAACCGTAACCGGGTCAACAGCCCTTTCGAAAACTTTGCGTTTCAATTGATCTTCAAGGATATCCGCTTCATGTTCCAACTTCCGAAGCGTTCTGATGATTTCCTTGACCCGGTTACGTTGTTTTTCTGAAAAATTTTGAAAATATTTACGCGCTTCCGCCACCATCCGGGCCAGCTCCTCAATGGGTTCAATGGTAGCATCGACCAGCAGGAAAAAATCTTTTTGCAATTCCTCCGGAACACCCGGCTCCGGGCGATAAGAAATCCAGTCGAGAGCATCTTCCACGGCATCCAGCACCTGATCCTGTTCCCGAAGATATCTGAATAGTTGGAATTTATCGACCGGCAGTAAGGTTCCTTTCGGAATATGTCCCCGGATACGTCGTTTAATAGCGTCAGCCTCTGTTTCCAGGATGATCACTTCCTGGCGGAATTCTTCAAATGTTTTACACTGTGTAATAACATAACATTCCATGGCCTGCTGGAAAGTCCATGCACATTCTTTTACTTTCTCGGCGTGCTCTTGTATACCTTCAAAGGGAGGAGTTATAAAAAGGGACATAAATGGTATTCGCATCAATATCTCCTTTCCGAATCAAGTCATCTTTTGAAATCATGTCATCATAAGACCATGGTTATTGTCTATGATCGATAGATCCCGTTTTCTAACGCTTTGGTATTCAACCTTAACCCAAACCTAACCCAAGCCGAACGATTTTCAAGTTTGCTGAAGGAAGATAGAAGGTCAAATCACCATTTTTAATATATAAAAAATAATCATACTGGTTACCGCAGCGGCCGGTACAGTAAGAATCCAGTATAGTATTATTTTAAGTATGATCATAAAATTAATAGCAGCAATCCCCCTGGCGAGACCGACCCCCAAAACCCCCCCTACAGCGGCATGAGTTGTTGAAACAGGAAGACCTAATTTGGAAGCGATCAAAACTGTCGTAGCAGCAGCAAAATCAACTGAAAATCCACGTGTGTTCGTTAAGGTGGTAATCTTTTTCCCTAATGTCTCCATCACCCGATAACCGGCCATAGAAATGCCGCAAGCAATACCAACACCTCCAAATAACAGCAAAAAAATTGGGACAGGAACTGTTTCCCCGACAGTTCCTGTTTTTACCAAAAAATAGATGACAGCCAGTGGTCCAATGGCGTTGGCCACATCATTGGCTCCCTGAGCCAAAGCGACATAGCAGGAAGTGCCGATTTGAATCTTTCTAAAAATTTCTTCGGCACCATTACCATTGTTTTTACGACCTCGTTTTTTTATAAACACGCCAACCAGTTTTCCTCCGATCACACCCAATATCACAGAAGCAAACAAGGCTGACAACAGTGCTATGCAAGGATTCATAGAAAGCTGATTGCCAAGTGGTGTTTTGAACAAAAAAGAAAGCAACACCACAAATATGGTTATTCCTATGAAAAAAGGAGCCAACCGTTTAGCACGATGAAAAGGTTCATTTTTCGATATGATAAAACGTATAATAATCCGAAACATAACAAATGCAATCAAAAGGCTAAACACCGGCGATAAAATCCAACTTAATACAACCTCACATAGTTTCATCCAATTTACCACCGAAAAACCGCCGGCCATAAGACCATAGCCGATCATGGCGCCTACGATCGAATGAGTCGTTGAAACCGGCAGTGATTTCCAGGTAGCAAAACTTACCCATAGAGCGGCCGCCAGTATGGCGGAAAGAGCACCGATTAAAGCTAAACGGGGATCATTTAACACATCGGCAGATACAATTCCTTTTCTGATGGTATTGGTTACATGAGAACCAATAAAAGTAGCCCCAATTATATTTAATATGCCGGCAATCAAAACAGCCTGGCGCAATGTGATGGCTTTTGCACCGACCGCCGATGCCATTGAGTTGGCAACATCATTAGCCCCGATGTTCCAAGCCATATAAAATCCAAAAATATAACCTGCAATCAATACGTAGAATTCAACAGTCATATCCTAACAATTTCTGATATTTTCTAAAAGATATTTACCGATAATTTTGTAATGGGCTATCATACCGATTGAAAACAGGCAACAAGAATTTAACAATTTTCTAACACAATTCTAATATTTGCATTTGCCGGGTATCGGTCTTATTGTTTTTTTTTAATTAGGCTTTCGGACAATCAATAATGTGTAACAGGAGATTTTTTCAATGAAATATGGCGTATCAATGAACAAATTTTTTCATAAGATAACTTTATTATCGCTTATATTCATTTTCTTTCTTTCCGGGATTTCTTTTGCGCTGCCGCAATGGCCCCATGAAAAAAGTGATCTTTCACCGGACCCGGAAGTGGTTTGGGGAAAACTGGAGAATGGATTTCGCTATGTGCTGATGAAAAACAGCGTACCTGAAAAACGTGTCAGTATGCATTTAAATGTACAGGTGGGATCGCTCAATGAACAAGACAATGAGCGGGGAATCGCTCATTTTCTGGAGCACATGCTGTTTCAAGGCACCAAACATTTTGATCCCGGCGATCTCATTAAATATTTTCAGAGCATCGGTATGCAGTTTGGGCCGGATGTCAACGCACATACAGGTTTCCGGGAAACCGTTTATGATATTATCCTTCCTGACGGCAATCAGAAAAGCCTTGAGGATGGCATTCTGGTCATGAAAGACTATGCTCAGAATGCTCTTTTATTATCGGAAGAAATTGATAAAGAAAGAAACGTCATTCTGGCGGAAAAACGCTACCGGGATTCAGCTCGTTATCGCACTTTTGAATCAACGCTTAAGTTTGAATTTCCTGATGCTTTAATTTCTAAAAGACTGCCCATCGGCATCGAAAAAGTGATAAACACTGCTGACCGTAAGTTAATTAAAGGCTTTTATGACGCCTGGTACCGACCCGAAACCATGATGATCGTCATGGTGGGAGATTTTGAGATTCAAATGGCTAGCCAGATGATTGAAACAATATTTTCTGATATCACTGCGCGGGCATCAGTCCGTAATATGCCGAATCTCGGTGAAATACATCATAAGGGTATCATTCCTTTCTTCCATTTCGAGGAAAAAGTCGGTGACGCCTCGTTAAGTATCGAAGTGCTTAAAATGATAGAAAACAAACCGGATACTGAGTCATCCAGAAAAAACCGGCTTACAAAAAACATAGCAGACGCAGTGGTTCAAAATCGTTTGGATCAGCTTTTGAGAAAACCGGAGAATCCGTTTACAAAAGCTTCCATCAATTCCGGTGTTTTTCTGAACCAAATCTTTTATGGCGAAATATCCGCAAAAAGCAGTCCGGAAAATTGGGAAAATGCACTTGTCCTTATGGAGCAGGAACTTAGGAAAGCCCTTCGTTTTAAGTTTACCGTACCGGAACTGGACCGGGTCAAAAAAGACTATATTGCAAGTCTCAAAACAATGGCTCAAAAAGCCGGAACCCGGAATACCCGCCAACTGGCAAGACAGATTATTGGAAGCGTTAATTCCAATCAGGTATTTATGTCTCCAAAGCAAATCCTGGATCTGTATTTGCCAATCATAGAAAATCTTACCCCGGCGTCAGTTCATGAAGCTTTCAGGGAAACCTGGTTACAACATCATCGACTGATTCTTGTTACCGGTAATGCAGTGATGCCGAATACAGAACGGCCAGAATCTTATATTCTTCGGGTTATGAATCAAAGTCGAAATCAAGAAGTTACCCCCCCAAAAGAGATGGCAGCAGTGAAATTTCCTTATCTGCCTGAACCTGAAAATATTGGCAGTATTGCTGAAAAAAAAGAAGATCCGGATTTGGGGATTGTTCGAATAGATTTCAACAATGGTGTTCGCCTGAACTACAAAAAGACAAATTTTAAAGATAATGAGATCCTGGTGAATTTATCTTTTGGCCATGGCGAATCCGGTGAACCCAAGAGCAAACCGGGATTGTCTGAACTTGCCAATGACGTTATCAATGAAAGCGGTACAGGCACTTTGGATCGGAATGCCTTAAATCGCGCTCTGGCCGGTAAAAGTACCTCTGTTTTTTTCAATGTGGATGAAGATGATTTTGAGTTTTATGGTGATACCGTTCCGGATGAAATCCCATTGATGTTTCAGCTTCTGCGGTCATACCTGATAGACCCGGGCTTTCGCCGTGAGGCTTTTGAATTAGCAATGAAACGATATCATCATTCTTATCTTCAAAAAAAACGTTCTGTGGAAGGAATTCTGGAAATAAAAGGACAACGGTTTCTGGCCGGCGGTGATAAACGCTTTGGACTTTCGGATTATTCGGTTGTCCAACATACAACACTTGAAGATATCAGCAGTTGGATCAAAAATGCAATAACAACCGCGCCGATAGAAATTTCCGTCGTCGGAGACTTTGATCCTGAAATCCTTGTTCAAAATGTTTTAAAATACATAGGAAGCCTTCCGCCCAGAAACAATGAAATACAAACACGACCCGATAGTCCTGAATTCCCGACAGATAAATCATTGAAACTTTCCGCCAAAACTGAAATTCCCAAAGGTATTGTTTTAATGGCTTATCCAACCGATGACATTTGGAATATTCACACTACCCGAAGACTTTCGGTGTTAAGTGATGTCGTATCTGAAAAACTTCGCTTAAAAATACGTGAAGATCTCGGGGCCTCCTATTCACCCTATGCATATAACCACCCCAGCAAAGCCTATTCGGATTACGGAGTCTTTCGGATTGTGGTGCCTGCTGATCCTGATCAAACAGGAAAACTATTAAAGGTTATAAAAGGTATCGTTGACGAATTAAATAAAGCCGCTATTTCGGATGATGAGTTAACGCGCGCTCTGAAACCCACATTGACCAGTATTGAGGAGATGCGTCAAAAAAATACCTATTGGCTAAATAGTGTCCTTGCTGATTGCGAGGAACACCCTGAGCAAATCGATTGGGCCAAAACCATTATTTCAGATTATAGTGCCATTACACCCAAACAGATCTGGGACACTGCCAAAAGCTATCTGCATAACCGTAGTGCTGCACAGATTGTCGTTTTACCTGAAAAATGATTTTTTTATCATCGAAAATATAGTGATACAGGTTTATCTTGACAGAATAACGGGGCTTTCTTATATTGAATTTTTTTGTTATACAGTGTAAAATCTAATAATTAACTCGAAAATCAAATTTTTAGGAGAATTTATTAATGTGTCCTGCACTTCGTGAGGATAAATGGGTATGGGTCGTTGTTCAGGAACCGGAAAAAAATCCGCAGTACTTGGGCCAACACGATGATGAAAGAGATATTTCTTTCATCCCTGTTTTTCTGGAAAAAGATCATGCGCTTTTGTGTTATAATTCTTTAAAAAAAGATAAACTTCTTAAATATGAGATTCAGGCGGTGCTCTATGAAGAGCTGCTAACAGACGCCCAAAAAAACGGGTTTTTGATTCTCATTCTAGATGGCGAGGGCAAAATAGTGGAATGGATTGAACCATAAATACGATTCTATTTTTCTTATATTTCAGGTACAAAAAAAACATCCGAATATTTTAATCATCGGCTTATCCATATTGAAAAGACAGGCGTATATAAGAAGTAAAATGCTGATTATCTGAAATAAATATTTTCCGGTTCGGGTAAACCGCCAGGGTGGCAACAAGTAAGAAACACAGAACCCCCCGCAGGCAAATATTGGTGTGAAAAATCTGGCATTGCCCGGCATCCAGGCAGCTACCAGGGACACGATATAAAAATACCCTAAAAACGCAACTGCAATAGCTTTCATTCGTCTATGCCCCCGAATCATTGCCCATATAATGGCAGGTATGACCATTAAAAATCCAAAAGGACCGAACCATGAAAAAATGCCATCGGGAATCCAGGTAATGACAAAGGGTGCAGCAGCCCCTTTACTTCCAAATAATGGTATGAATATGAAACTGTAAATATTTTGTAATGTTGATTGGATACTAAATCCGAATAACCTTTGTAACAACTGATCAACGGGAAGAGTCAGATGAATGCTTTCAAACAGATACCGGATCATATTCGCCAATGCCCCTACGAGTACATTGACATTTAAAGGAAAATATGATTGTCCTTGCCCCAGCCATCCACCACTGGTCCATATATTATACAAAAAAAGCCATATCTGAGAAAAAACAACTGCCGGGAGCATGCCGATGCAAAAAACTTTTCGGTTATTCAACATCAGAGCTATCCCGGTAGTTTTGCCATGTCGCCGGATAAACAAAATGCATGACAGGGCGGCCAGAATCAATGGTAATGCAAGGCACAAGAGACTTCCCGAAATTTCGAATAAAATACCCAATATCAAGAGAATCAGATCCTGAATTTCAGGAAGCTCAAGCAACCGGTAAATTGCCAGGATACAGAAAAGCGCACTGGCGGCCGGAATCAATTCATCTCCCGGACTGGTGGCCAGAAAGACAAATCTTGGTAATGATAAGGTTATCAATGTAACGGTAAAAGCGGTAGGCGGCCAGGCATAACGGCGCGAGAGTGCATAAGTGGAAAAACCAATCGATAAGTAGGCAAAAAACCCTAAAAACCCTGCGGCATCGGAGGCACCAAACCTAAGGAAAAAATGGGAAAGAATTTTTGCATTCACCGGTACCAACGCCATAGCAGAATTTGAAGTTATGAAAAAGGTGCCTTCCTTTTCAAATTGTTTTAGTTGATCCAGGAATTGATAGTCGCCAACCCCCGACATCGAAACCGCCTGAAAGGCAAGGCACATAAAAACCAACAGTAATACCGGAAATGCAATCGGATGTCTGACAGAAACAAATTTCAGGATTTTGAAAATCTTTGGGAAATATCGGGAGAGTTTCCAAACAACAATCAGCGCTGCTCCGGATAAAAGCACCTCGAATATAAACGAAACATCTGGAAATCCAATGATAAAAGCAATTTGAAATATCAAAGAAAAGGTTAAAAACGTACATATAATACCATAACTGACAGCCTCAGAAAATGTATATTCCCGGTGAAAAAAAAATAAAACGCCAGCTAACATCCACAGACTCAACTCGCCGACTGACAACAATTTTACAATATTGCAATTCACAGCTTTTGTTTACTTCCAACCAACTTATGAATGACGTTTTTTTTTGGCTTCTTCTTCGGCCTGCTTCTTCTTTTTTAAATATTCCACAATTTCCGCCATAAAATCACGCATTTCGATTGCCAGCTTCAGACATTCATCGCAATAGACTTTTCTTCTGATTTTGTCATGCGCTTCCAATTGATGCCAATACCATCTGGGATAAGGAGATCCTTTGCAAAATTTCTTCCCGGTATATTCTGCGATCGGACATCCAAAACATAGTAAAAAATAAAAAATACGGCATGGGGGACAGTCATAAACACCACCATCAGAGGCTTTTCCCTCTATAATCCGATCCCATTTTTTGACTGCAGCTTCCATGATTTTTATTTTATCCATAAAGTTCACCCCCTTCCAAAAAAATTGGATGCATCATCATTTAGAAATAGTGGATAAAATCAAATCATTTTCCAGAAATTACGATGCACGAGACGAAATCGTTTTAGAACCTGGTTTATTTTTTTGGGATGGGCCTCTTCAGCCATCTGTGCAATATCAGTAACTGTCTGCATGGAAAGCTCTTTCAGTACAGCTTTTACAGATTCTTGCAAAACATTAAGCTCGTATCCACCTTCAAGGACAAAAACCACTTTTCCTTCACAGCAGCTCTCTGCAATTTGTAAAATGGATCGGGTCAGTCCCGCAAATCCTTTTGCTGTCATCTTCATTCCGCCCAATGGATCAGACTTATGGATATCAAAACCGGCAGAAACCAGAATCAATTCAGGAGCATATTCATAAGCCACCGGTTTCAGTATTCTTTCAAACAATGCAATATATTCACTGTCCCCATAACCACGGGAAAGCGGAATATTTATTGTAAAGCCCTCTCCTTTGCCAATACCGGTTTCAGTATAAAGTCCGGTACCGGGGTAATGGGGAAATTGGTGTGCGGAGAAAAAAAGTACGGAAGCATCTCTTTCAAAAGAATGCTGAGTACCGTTTCCATGATGAACATCCCAATCGACGATCAAAACTCTTTTAAGGCCGAACATCTCACGAGCAAATTGTGCGCCAAGAGCAACATTGTTAAAAAGGCAAAAGCCCATGGCACGACCTTTTTCTGCATGATGACCAGGCGGTCTCTGAAGAGAGAAAACATGATCCACTTCCCCGGATATTACTTTTTCGATCGCCTTAAATATGCCGCCCGCGGCCAGAAGTGCAACACGGTAGGAACCTGCTGATGTATAGGTATCAGCAGTCAGGGCGCACTGCGATATCGCTTCAGTTGCCGCTACTTGTTTTATATATTCCTGAGAATGTATCAGTAGAATTTCGGACTCACTGGCTAGTCTGGGCGATAATTCCACAAATTGACCGTTTAAGTCAGGTTCTTTAAGCATGGAATAAAGGGTTTCCAGCCTTCGGGGACTCTCCGGATGGCTGTCACCGGTCTGGTGTGCCAGATATTGAGGTGACTTTACGATAGCAACTTTTTTCATTTTTCTGATCCACAAGGCGATGGGACATCTTTATCAGATGTGCATTCTTGATTTTCCATATCCGATTGGGTAACCACCAAGACCGGGCAGGGAGAATGACGTAAAACTGCCTCGGTAGTCGATCCAACCAATATTTTTTCTAAAGTTCCATGAGCACGAATCCCCACGACAACCACATCAGCTTTTTGCTCCCTGGCATAAGATAACAGACACTCTCCCGGAATCCCTGATTTCAAAATGGTTTTTATATTTAAACCCGACGCTTTCGGGATAAGATTTTCCATGCGATTTTGCAGCCTCACCATCAGGTCATCCTGCACCTGATGGTAATGACCGGTTACTTCTTCAAGCCGTAGCTCATGTACAGGGGATTCCATTGTATGCAGAAGATGAATCTCTGCCTGAAATGTCCGGGCAACATATTGTGACAGTATCAAAGCAGTCTGGTAATTATCGGTTAAATCGCAGGCAACAACGATTTTCTCCACAGTCAAAGATTTACTCAAATCTAGCTGATGAGCAAGCTTTGGAGGACGTACCACAAAAAAAGGAGAAGTTAAGTCCCTTGCCATACGCTCCACTATGGTACCGAACAGAAACCGTTTAAAGGCGGACATTCGATGACTGGCGGCCATTACCAGGTCTATATCCTTATCTTTTGCTGCCGCAGCAGCAGTTTCAACCGGATCTCCAACAACCACAACCGGCTCCCAAGATACCTTGTAGCTTTGCATAAAACTTTTAATCCTATTGGTCGCCTTTTTAGCACGTTCTACCCTTTCATCTTCCTTTCCCTCAAAGGATGGATTGTATAAGAAATCCGTGGGTATGGGTATGGAATGAAATACTAACAGTCGGGCATCAAAGCGTTTGGCAAAACCCACACCGTAATGAATCATTTGAGGGGTAAAGTCCGAAAAATCAATTGCACAAAGAATATTCTGGAAACTATATGGTATTGCTTTTCGCTTTAACAAGATAAATCTTCCTTATCTATTATACATGCAGGAAACTAAAAAAAATATAAGAAACAGCAAACAGGTATGTCAAGAAAGAAAAGACAAATTAAAAAGTGAAGACACGTCTGTAAGGAAGATAATAAGAATCTTTATCATAATTTATGAAAGCTTATTTTTCATGGTAGTGGCGATGCAGGGATTCGAACCCCGGACACTGCGGATATGAGCCGCATGCTCTAACCGACTGAGCTACATCGCCAATAATTTTATTTTAAGCCGATCTTCAAAATTTTGGCAGGATTAAATTGATATAAAGTTAAGATAATTACTTACTTCAATGTATTTTCAAAAATTAAACGAATTTTTTTTACCGATTTAAACCCATAAAGTCAAGCCAAAAATTTAACCAGCAGCAATTCTCATTTTGGCTCAAACATCAAGAGCCGATGTTGGACTTTAATAATCGCTATCGGGATCGCTATCGAATATGTTGCCTTTGAGGTGTACTCGATTTCGATCCCAATTCCGATAGCAAATCCACTATTTCATGTGATTGTCATAATTAGTGCCCGAATGTAAACTGTCTTTGTCAGCAACAGAATTAGCAACCTTTAACGATTTTTCTGAAAATAAAATCAAAATTTAAATTGCTGTTTTAACAGACAAAAACTTGCAACTTACGCAGGTGAAGATCTTTCTACTTCAACCGCATACTCTTCCATTTGGGCCGGCAAGTTGGAAAATACAACCATAAAAGGTATTGTCTCTCCAGGATCAACCTTTACATTCATGTGATCTTGTCCGAAACGATTTGCCAACCGTTTATTTATATCAATCAAATTCAGGTTCTTTAATTCAACATCCGAAATAATGTTTCCGGCGTAAACAATTTCAGTTTTGGCTCGTTGTTTACCCTGATTGATAAGAATACCCTTAACCCTAATAAAACTTCGTGGTTCAAAATATTCATTCTTCACTTTTCCGGTTATTATAAATAATTTCCCTGATTTTAAATTATCGACAAATTTGGCATCCAAATCTTTGATACTTATTTTCAGATTTCCGGAGTCCGAGGTTTCCGGTTTAAAGAGATTTTCAATAAAAGGGATTTTAATCCCTAATGTGTCCAGTAGCTTGGATGTACCATAACCACCGGCTGCCAAAATAATAAGTATCAAAGCAATAACAATCGGTTTACCGATTTTCTTTTTAGATTTAGGAATCTCTTGATCTGATTCCACAGATCTGGCTTCTTCTCTCTCAGGTGCGCTAGTAAGGGTTACGGTTTCAAGATTTTTATCTAAAGGTCCTTCTCTTTTTCCGGCAAGATAATCTTCATTGTCTTCTTTTTCTTCAAGTTCATCAAAGAGTTTATCGGAAGAATGACCCTTGTCTTCTAACTCAAAATCTAATTCCAGATCTAAATCTTCATCTGTTGAACTTCTTTCTTCTATTTCCGAATCTTCCTCAAAATCAAGCGCTTTATCTAAACCAGAAACATCAAACTCACTTCCCCCTAAATCATCTTCCAAAAAATCTTCTTCAATCTTTAATTCTTCAAATTCTTCTGACGTTTTTACCTTTTGCTTTGCAGTTTTATCCGATTCCTCTTCTTCCAACGAAACGCCTTCGCCTGCTTCAGCTTCTAATTCCATCTCCAGATTATCAAGATCGAACTCAAGATCCTCAATCTCCAATGATTTTTCTGTCTCTACCTCTGTTTCCTGGTCACCGCTATCTTCAAGCTCCAGGTCAAAATCAAACAGTTCTTCATCTTCTTCCCGTGACATTTCTTCGTCTGTTTCTACCGCTGATTCTGCCTTCTGGTCATCTGTATCGAACTCAA
>JAGYNR010000063.1 GCA_018399715.1 Desulfobacterales bacterium
ATTTGCCGCCGGTAATGAAATAAAAGTCTTTATCTTTTGCGCCCTTAAAGTAATAATTCGGCTTCCAGTATTTTAAAGGGAGATTTACCACGCTTTCTAATACGAGGTCTAAATTTTTTTCTGCGGTAACCGTTCCAAAACCGGAAGACCAAAAAAGTGAGCCACTGAAAGTTTTTTCTGTTGTCATAAAACACCTCTGTCACTTTAGCGTTGATAAAATGTAACGAAAAAACTAATCAGGTTTGCCAGTCCATTATTTCATCCATATTTTTGCTGTTTACTCAAAAGCATGATCCAATAAGGTAAAATAGTAAAAAAAAAACCGTGGTGTCAACTCAATATCGTTGTAATGCTATTCAGCAAGCAGTTACTAAAAAAACTGAACCGAATTGAGAAAAACCGGCTTGCCCGGGAGTGCGCCAAGCTTGACCCGGAATTTGAACAATCTTTATCTTTAGTAAACCCGGAGGTGTTCGAGCGCTTGCTGACAATTGCACTGGCGCTTGCGGTGGCGGGAACAATGCCGGAGCATGAACGAAATAACCTTAACTTTTTCAAATTTAATTTGTCAATATTGCTATTTAACGTTATGATTTTATCGGTTTTCAGGGATACGGCATGAAATAATCGTGCCGCATCCTTAAAACACAACGACCAAAATATTTTAACTTTGTTGTAGAATACATCATCGGGAGGATTTTTTGAGCGATGAATATCGTTTCGGACAAGGATATGAAAGGCTAATGGTCTCCATAGACAAAAAGCTGGAAAAAAAGTTAAAATACCTGACAAAGCTGGAAAATACAAATTTCAACAAGCTCTTCGGGCAATTTATCAAAACCTACGTTCATTTTCTGGACTCATCGTTTGTTAAACCGTCGGATTTAAAGCGTTCAAGGGTGAAAAAAGCTCATTTTCTGGTAGATGTACCTGACGATGTTTACCACAAATTTTTGAAAAAAATCGATAAGGAGGGAATCGATAAAAAAGCTGTGTTAGTTAGATTTGTCAAAAATTATGTTGCGTTTGTTTCCAATGTATACGAAAAAAACGAATAACACCCAAACTGTGGAGACACTTCGTGATGCTCTCTATCAGGTCCTTTGTGAAATACCCCGGAAGTTGCAAGATTGCCTGTCATTGCGGTTTGGCCTGGGACAAAACCGCCGTCATGGAATCAAAGAGATTTCCCGGATATTCGGCAGGAGCTCCAAAAAAATCGAAAATATGTTCAACCGTTCCATAAGGCTTTTGCGAAGACCGTGTCTTTGGAAACCACTTTCTGAGTTTCTCAACTTCGCAGACAACCACGTTTGGTCTTGCATTTCCAAAAAGATATACCCTGAGGGAAGCGTCGTATCCAAGTTTTTTAGTGAATCGTTCGAAAAAAAACTGTATTGCGTACCGGGGGCCTGTGAATTGCTATTATGGATACAATACGGTAGTCCGACCGAATGGGTCAAGGCAACCTCACCGGAAGCACCCTTTAGCTGGTATCGCTGCCGGTATTCAGAAAAAAACAGTAAATACTGCACTCCAATGTTTGAAACGGGAAATGGCCCATTTTGACAACCTGATACACCGCGAATTTTTTCTCGAAACATTGAACAATGACGAATCTTTATTACCATTGATCATTGAACTTTCCGATATAAACTGCATATTGATACACAAATTCATAGCCGCAAAACCCTTATCATCGAAAAGTCTCAGGGCTATCCGGCTATATCTGTTGCTTTATTGCAAATACAAATGTTTTCCCGTGAAAATAGGCCGTTTGGTTGATGATTACAACAAGATGTATTTCGATGACAAATTAACCAGGGAAATATCGAGAAGTGTCCTGGATCAAGTTACATGGGCGAGGGGGTATTACAGTTTTTCCGGATTGAGCTTAAGAAAAAGAAAAAGATTCCACAAACCAAAGGCGTGTTTTTCCAATCTATCATGTTGAAAGACCTTGGGATAAAATGCTTATCAATGAAATGGCACAGGACATTATCATGTATAAAGGCATGGCGTCTTCCAGTGATATGGCAAATGAATTCCGGGCGAGGACGGATGGTAGATATAGCGTCTCAAACATGGCATCAGCGACTCGTACCAATGATTCGATTATTATGTTTGCACCCCATTATTACGGAATTCGGGAAGCGCTTTCCCGGCCTGCCCTGTACGACAAATGTTATAAGATATTGATGAACCGTAGTTCCTGCATACAATACATTCGCAAACGATATGCAGGAGAGCCTTTGGGGTCATATCCACTGTGGACCCCGGAACTGGAATTTCAGTATTGCCGCTGGGCCGAAGCTGAATCTCATACCAACACAAAGATTGGTTTCGGAGGCAAATCGGACATCGGTCACAAAAAGAAAATATTTCAATCTTTGCCTGCAATTGCCGAGCCTGATAAATGGCCCGTTTCTGAAAACGAAAAGTCGTTTTGGCAGTTTAAGAAACAATGCAATGCCCTATACCATTTTGCTTATGATTTTAAAAATCAGGAGTGGATGCACACGGTTTCCCTGCAGGAAATTTTTTCCCTTGCTGTTCTGGCCCGAAGATTGGGGTTTATGAACTGCTATCGTGTAAGTGCCGAAATGTACCTTATCAGGCATGGTGTAAAATTGGTGCCTGCCTTGATGCTGATGATCGCCATAAAAATATTACGACCGGCGAAGCATTGGCAGCAAAAAAACGTTCCCGGCGGGAGAATCGATCAAGCTATTGATTTGATGGTTTCGGAAATTCATCAAAAAGGCTTTGTTCACTGGAAAGACGAAGCGGGCAACAAAATGCGCCGGCGCATCAGGGAAAATATCAGTGACGGTGAAAATCTCGGTTGGGTCGCAGCCGATGATGTCAGGACGATCTTGAAAAATATTGAGAGCAAAAAGCTTATCCCGATGGCTAAAAAAACAGATACGGATCCGGAAAAAGAACCGGAACCTATCCAAACGTCCCATAAGAAACCGAAACAAATACAGATGGAATTTCGTTTTTAGGGCCTCGGAATAGGTGAAATCAATGAACTCTCAATCCTTGACTTTTTGGAAAAACTTCAAGTAATTTGTAAAAAGATATTTGTTAATGGCTTTCAATGATGATATCACGATAACCATTTGGTTAAATAGTGCCCAAACGAAAAATCCTGGTTTTCGTTTGGGTATTAGCTATAGAAATGGGGGGGGTTAGATGATTATATCCGGTATACTTATTGCGGAGAGTCCTGTTTACAGAGGAAATGCCAGGAAAACCATTTTTACAAGAGATGACGACGGAAAGCATCGTTTGGTTTCTTTGGCCGGAGAAGTATCGGGAACGGCTCAGGCCCTAATGGATGCATTCATCGGCAGTTCCAGGAATAAAAAAAAATACAGGGCAGATAAACCAGATGTGGTATCGGCTTTACGGCGAGCAACTTCCTCCCGGGTTGATACAATCTGTACAGTGTACGCTTCAATCCGACAGTTACCTCAAGGACCGGCTGTTTGATCTCAGGATGGGCATCCGGCTCAATGAGGACCGATGGGCGGCGGAATCCAATGCCAACTACAAGATGGAAACTATCCTCAAAAATTCCCGTTTCGACTTTAAAATGACCATCAAGACAGCAGATCTGTCCCGAAATGACAACAGCGCCAAATTGTATTATCTGCTTCTTGAACTAAAAGCCGGCCGTTTTTGGTTCGGCGCCGGAAAAACCAAGGGATTGGGGCGTCTGAGATTTGAAGGCAAGCTACCCTTTGATGATAACACCAGAGCACCTGAAATCAAGTCGGATGTCAATCACCTGGTCCTGGATTTTCAATTTGATTCCACCAATCCGGTGCTGGTGGGATGGAACTGGGGCAAGTTAGACCCGTTTGTTCCGGCATTTCAGTCCATCGAAGGCAGGTTTCTTCTGGATGCCGTCAAAGACATCCCGGAGATTATAAAAAAACGTTTGGCAGCAGTTCTTTCCGGCCCCATTCTCAATATTGATGATTGGAAACAAAAACTGACAGAATTTCTCCCCAAAACCGTTGCTTTAGAAATTATTTCCAGATCCGGCGATGAAAAAATCACATATCAGTTGACCGAACAGGGCATTGCCAATCTTCAAAAGGGAAAACACAGTCTATCTAAAAAGCTGATCAACAAAATCACCCCGATGGTGGGCAAGTCCTATGCATCAGAGGAACTAGCAAAAAGCGAATTTGCCAGGATTTTCGGTAAAAAGGCCAACATGGCCAAGCGGGTAATCGTCGAACTAGAGGAAGTAAAACAAACAATTACCACATTAGATACGCAAATCTGGCAATCCATTGCCGGTCCGCTGGGGCTGCCGGATGAGCTTAAGGAAAAAATTGAAGCCTGTAAAGGAGATGAAGCCGAAATCACCGAATTGATCAGCGCTGCCATCAAGGATCGTCTCCCCCAAATATTCCAGCAACTTGATCAGCACATGAAAATGCTTCAAAGCGATGCATGGGTCGATCATGAAATCGCCGATCGGGAAAACCACATAGCTATTAAGCAAAAGTTAAAGGCCGGTGATATCAGTGAAAAAGATTGGAACAACCCCAATTATACGCCGGAAGGAATCAGTTCCGTTGCATGGCAGGAATTTAAGGATTCTCATGCCAACATACAGTTTCGCTTCCTTTTAAATCCCGGTAACCTGAATAAGAGTATCACCAACGATCAGACTCAAATCGAATTGTTACGGATTCACAGGGAAAGAACCCGGCAGGAGCTGGTTCAACCGCATCATATCGACTTTCGGGCAGGGGGCGCAAACAACCGGGAAATCAGTAAACAATACGGCAAACCTTACGACACGGTATTTATGCGGATGCTCTCCTGGAAGCCGTCTTCAGCGCAGGAAGGTCAATGGGAAATTTTTATTCCGGGTGCTACTGTCAAAGGTGCATTTCGAAAACGCGCCGCCATGGTCCTGAGGAATTTGTGGGGAGAAACCCGCGAGACCGATGAGGTATTGACCCGGCTTTTTGGGGCACAGGGATGCCGGGGGCTCTTGTTTTTCTCTGATGCTTATCTGAGCGATCCGGAGGTGCCGGAAAACGCATGGTGCTCTCTGGACGGTGTTAAAATGGACCCGAGAACCGGCCAGCCCATAGAGACCGCCAAACGGGATTGTTTGTATGCCTATGGAAAAGACCTGGTGTTTAACCTGCGTATTGATACCACGGATATCATCCCTGATGATTTAACGTCTATTCTGGTGTTCCAGCATCTTTTAAACGATTTTAGAAACGGTGACATTCCATTAGGGGGAGAAAAGACATCCGGCTTCGGATGGGTGAAGGGGAAACTGGCAAACCTTTTATTTCTCACGGGAGGTAATACCAGGATCAAAGATGCCCTGTTTCAAAATAATAATTTGCAGCAGGCAGGGATCTGGAAGGCACTGCGGTTAAAAGGTGATGAGGCATGGGATGCCGTGAAACCCTCAAAACCGATTGAATCCAAAGGCAAAGCATCAAGTGACACGCCGCCGGTCGCCAAAGAGGGCTATGTATCACACCGGGCCTTTGGAGGGTATTGCGGCATACTTAAAATCGAAGCCGCTGTTTTGTCGCCGCTGACGATCAAGGAAAGCGGAGAACCTTCTTTTAGTGAATCCATGGACGGTGAATATATCAACGGATGGGATTTTTTTCCATTTCACCGCCGGCCGCCAAAGATCGGGCAGCCCATCGAATTTATGCCATCCCCTCCCGGTCCATCAAAGGGTGTATCCGACACATCTATACCATTGCCGCCCAGGCCAAAGACAGCAGTGTTGGCATCAGTCGCTTGAATACAGCCGATCAACTGTTCGGCTATGTGGGAGATGCTCCCAACCAAGCACTCATGGGAAGATTGGTGGTAACCACTGCCAAATTCGATCAGCCGAAACTATCCTGGTTCAAAGTTCCGTATCCTTATGGAAACTTACATTTCGAGAATGGCAAATGGGTCGATCGTCCGGGGAAATCCGCCAGGATGGTTCAAATCGACGGTCGATGGCGGATCTATCCGCATGCGCCGTTGGCACCCATTGTTGGAAAGATATCGGAATTCCAACCTGATACGGTTCAGGCTGCTTATGTCAGGGCTATTCTTCCGGAAGCAACGGCAAGATTTTCCATACGGTTTTGGAATCTGTATGAAGAAGAACTCCGACGGCTGTTGTGGTCTGTTTGCCTGGATCCTGATATGGCTCACAAATTAGGGGCTCACCGGTACCTAGGGTTTGGTGCAGTAAAATTTAATATTCTTCCGGAAAGTTACCTGATTGACTGGAAGGAAAAATACGGCAGCACAGATCCTGAATCGGGGCGCATTTCCCTGGATATTTCAAAATGGTGCGATACAAAAACCGTGAAAAACTATCCAGCGCTCAAGGAAGCTCTTCGTGTTCACTAGTTTCGACTGGCTGAGGACTTGCAGTTCCGGCAATGAGCTGCTGGCGGTCATGATACTGATGAAAACCAAACCGGGCATATTTTACTGGTCATCGGAACCCGGATGCCCCATGACAGCAATTGCGCATCCTTGCCGGCGCTGCTGGACCTATCCGAAACTAAAACCGTTTCGCAGAAATTTTTGCCTGGCCTGTGAACATATTCTGCGGCTGGCCTCGCGGCTAAAATCGGAATCGCAAAAATCCGTGCTGGTATGGGGGCATGTCAATCAAATTCCCAAAACGGTACTAAACCCGCCGGATATGCTTAACTGTCATACCTATCTTCACGATGAGCGCAGTTTTTTGATCGCACTGACAGCCTGTCGGCTCAGAAACTGGCTTCAGGATGTCATGATCCATCACAGCGATCAGTTGAAAGGGGTTTTTCAGATTTTTCCGCCGGTAGGCATAACCAGAAGAGGCGGTATGGGAGATGTACTGTGCAAGCATATTGCTGATTCAACCGGCATGCCGTCTAATCGCCTGTGGATACGGTTTTTCCCCAAGCCATACGATGTGTTTAACGAACCCAAAAAACAAAAAAAGGGATTGGTTCCGCTAGAAGTTGAGGAATTCATGAGGCTTCTTGATATGGCAAGCATTTTCAGAACACTGTTAACCCCGAAAATCAGAGAAATACTTCTAAAAATACTGACAATAGACAATGACCAGGAGTCACAGTTTTACTGGGGACGACTGACCGGCATGCTGACACCTGAATCCAGAGACATGCTCGTTTCATGGAAAATCCGCCGATGGCCTATGCATCGTTTTAAATTCCTGTATGATTTGACACACTATGTCCCTTATCCCTATTAAACTGATTCGTTATCTGATCCAATTCCGGATAAATGCACAACTGGTTTTTTTACATCATTTTTTCACCCAGGAACTGTCGCTGGTTTTGGGGGATGCCATCGCTGACCAGTTATCCGGCAGCCAGTCAGGTCTATGGAAAAAGCAGGCGGTTACCCCCTGGGAGCAAACCGGAGGAATTTCACGGATACGGGGAAAAAAAACATCTTCTTCAAAGAATCTCGCCAGAACCATCGGAAAATATCAAATTTTTTCCGCAGGCATCGAGAAAAGCCTGTTGCCGTATCTGACCCTTGCGTCGATTGTTCATATCGGCAAACACACCCATTTGGGTAACGGCACTTTTTTAATTAAAAACTCCATGGATATCAATCCAGGATTTCACGGATAACCTTGGCCAGGTCGGCATACCTTAATGGCTTATCAATATAGATGATACGCCTAGACAGATTTGAACCGGTTTCCGGATTCTTTTTATCATGATAACCGCTGGAAATCACTATCGGGAGATCCGGACGGATAGCTCTTAGCGCAACTGCCAAATTCTGGCCGTTCATATGGGGCATACTTTTATCGGTGATGACAAGATCGTAGGCATAGGGATCCTTGCGAAAGGCTTCCAGAGCCTCCAATGGATCCATAAACGTTTCGACCCGATATCCCAGTTTTTCCAGCATCTTCTGCCCTATTTCAACCAGATAGGGTTCATCATCTACAAACATCACCCGTTCTTCTCCGGATACCACAACAGTGCTCTGCGGCTTTTCCGATTCATCTGTCTCCTGGTAAACCGGAAAAAACAGGTCAAATCTTGTGCCTTCTCCCTGACGACTTTGGACATCGATATACCCACCGAGCTTTGTCATAATTCCGTGCACTACAGCCAGACCCAGCCCGGTTCCTTCCCCCATGGGTTTTGTTGTAAAATAGGGTTCAAATATCCGGTCTAAATCTTGGGGCAAAATTCCCCACCCGTTATCGGAAACGGAAAATCTCAGCCATAATCCGCCATTATTATTGTCAAGGGGAGACTGTAGCAGGTGTGATGGTGGCAATTTTGCCGATCTGATTTCCAGACGGAGGATACCGGTTTCTTTTTCCTTCATGGCATAATATGCATTCGCACATAAATTCATCACCAGTTGATGAATCTGAGTTGGATCAGCCATTACAGTAGCCCGTTTATTTTCGTAATCCTCTTCTATTTTTATGTTTGCGGGAAAAGTGGCCCGAATCAGTTTAAGGCTCTCCTTTACCAGGCAAATAAAATTAATTTTTTGTTTTTCCAGAAGATCTTGCCGGCTGAATGTCAGGATTTGCTTCACCAAATCTGATGCCCGGCTGGCAGCTTTCAGAACTTGGGTTATCTTAGCATGACAGGGATCAGATGCTTGAACCTCCAAAAGCGCCAGCTCTGAAAACCCCATAATCGCCATCAGGATATTGTTAAAATCATGAGCTATTCCTCCGGCAAGTGTTCCGAGGGCTTCCATTTTCTGGGCCTGTTGAAGATGCTTTTCCAGCGTCTTGTTTTTTTCTCTCACCTGTTTTAATTCTGAAATATCCTGGGCAAGATCTATGTAATATGCCGGTTGACCGGCTTGATTCCGAAGCAGGGAATGGCCGACCACTGCCCAAATAGTTTGTCCGTCCTTGTGAATATAACGTTCCTCCAAAAAACCAGCGTCTCTTTTGCCATCTTGAAGTTCCTGATATATCCGGATAACCTTGGATCTGTCCTCATCAGACAGCAGTTCTTCCGACGTTTTTGTCAAAAGTTCTGCTTCAGAGTATCCAAGCATACGGCACAAAGATGGATTCGCTTTGATAAACCGGCCATGAATATCCAGCAATGCTATGCCAGCAGCAGAATTTTCGAATATGCTGCGAAATTTTTTTTCGCTTTCCAGAAACCTGTTATGGTAATAAATGTTGGACAAACAAACACTCAGCTCATCAACAATCGAACTCAATCTTTTTTTTGTATTTTCAGAAAGTAATCCCGCTCTTTTTTTGAAAACAATAACAATCCCTGATAGTGGATGAGCAAATCGCAGCGGCCGATAAATCCCCGAATCTGCTCCAACGATCTGAGCCAGAGACGGCATGGCAATGAATATCGGTTCCTGTTCATTCTCAATTGACGGGTTTTGCATCTTCAATAAAAACTGGCAGTGCCGGATTAATTCCTGATGGTGCTTCTGATTAATTCCGTAACTGCCTGTTTCCTCGAAAATACCGGATTCAGCACAACCCCATCCCAAAAACCCGGCATCGAAATCCAGATACCGGCATATGGATTTGAGTACTCCATTTGCTATTTTTTGAGCATCAAGCGAAGACGCCATATGACGACCGATTTCCGCATTCAGCCTTAGCTCTTTGAATTGACGGTGAAGTTTTTCGCCCATTTGGTTGAAATCGTCAGCGAGTTCTTCGAATTCATCTCCGCTGGAAATCTCTAGTTTTGTATCGAAATTTCCGGAAGCAATGGTGCGGGTTGCCGATCTGAGTTCCAGCAATGGTTTTAAACTGCGTCGAATTGATATCGCACTTATCAACAGGACTACCAGAAGCGCCAGAATAAACAACAGGGAAAAAACAAGATTGAAATTTTCAAGCGAACGACGGATATCATTTTCAGACCGGCTTAAGACAATAGTCCATCCGGGGACTGAAAATTGACCTTCAATGAAAAGCTTCCGGCAGACAACCACATGATCCTCACCACCATAGCTCCAGTTAGTTCTTTGGATGGTATCATCAGAACCGGCACCGGTGATACAATCCAGGGAAACATCGTGGTAATCCCCGGATGCAATCAAAAGCCGACGATTCGGATCAATAACAAATAAATCTGTCATCGGCGGCAGTGTGTACATTGAGCCGATACCCCATAGATATTCCGGTGAAATCTCACCCCAAATCACTCCTTTGTCAGGGCTGTTGGCAACAACAGGGACAATCATGAACAGGGTGGGAAATTTACCTCCCATATCCTGATCCATCAAAACCGTTTTTTCGTTACGGAGCATCTCTATATTTATTTCAGATAGTTGTAGTCTGCCCCGAGGTTTTCCATAAATCGGGATGGTGATTGCGGCATTCTGAAAAAAAATGCAGGAAAATCTTTCATAAACACTATCTTCGAAAACATATATTCCATCATCGGAAAAACGGCCGGAAGAAATCATTTCATCCGGCAGTCGGGAAGATAGCAAAATTAGTTCCGCCTTTAAAAATAAAAGTCTTTCATAGATAGAAAGGCTCGTACTTCTCACCTGCTGATGCAAACGTCTGAAGTTTTGTTCATCCAGTTGTTCACCCACATGTTGGTACGAAAACCAAAAAATCAATACCATCGGAATGACAATGGAGACCAGAAAGAGTAAAAATATTCTCCGCGAAAATGTGAGCTTCGGTAATCGCATCTGCATTATTCTCAGTAATAGGATGCAAGTCCAACATATCCGCCGTTGTTTGCGCGAATAATGTCATCCTGGCTAGCTTTTGCAGTAAGAGGCGTCTGGCTTTTGCCATCCTTTCCCATGCTGTAAAGATCGAAATCAGAATTGATTGGCACGAGAAACCGGTCTTTTCGGAGCTTGCCCTTTTTCGTGCCGGGAACCGGTACATATTGATAAGGATTCCCCCATGGATCCATAGCGCCTCCTATTCCGGCTTCAGCGAGACTTTCCGGCCAGCATCCGGATGAGGTTTGAAAATTGCAGATAACCTTTTCAATATTCTTAATTTCTACAATTGCATTTGCGATTCTGGCTTTACCCAGGTAAGAGATTAGATTGACGATGGCAATACTCGCTAAAATACCACAAATAGCGGTAACAATCATGACTTCGAGAAGGGTAAACCCAGAAATATCCCGTGTTTTGCTGAATGCCAAAACCTTACGCCTCAAATTTTCTTAATAAACCCCTAAAAAAGATCTGCCCTAAATAGTACGATATCTTTTAATTGTGCATACAGGTTAACAACTGCATAGCACCATTTAAAAAGCAAATCAATTTTTTTATCTGTTTTGGCTATAAAGTAAGATTTTTCACTGCCCGTTCAGCAGTACTCAGGGCACCTTCGAGATAACCGCCGTTTTGGGTAGCGGTTTCCGTGCCGGCGAAATGGATGGTTGCATCCCAAATGGCGGTTTTATTTGCCGGAGGGTGATATTGGGGATGTGAAACCATGGGTGGTTGATCATATTGGGTGGCGGTAAATCGCTCCTGGGCCCAATCCTTATAAAAAAACGTTACCGGCTGCAAAGCGGGTTTGCCGAAAATGCCGGCAAGCTGACAAAGAATCGCATCGGCGATGCTCTGCTGCTGATTGCGCTGAACCGCAGGGATACCCACAAACCCGGTCAGTCCGTAAGGAGACATATCGTGATTGGAAGCATCGTGGATCTCTCCTAGTGGTCCGCACTCGCTAAATGCCTGACCGGATAAACCTGATTCGCGCCAGAATGGTTTTGCATAAAGAGCACAAAATTTGGCATGACCCGCCATCCACGTACCGATTTTAAGCATCGCCTGGGTCAACTCATGGGAAAGCTCAGGCGTAAAAAGAATCGTGGCCGCAGCAAGGCGAGGCGGCAGCGCAAGAATAATCTGACGGGTTTTGAACCGGGCCCGGGGCTCTTGTTCCAGTTCACCGATACTGACCTGCGCACCGGAAGAAATTTTTTCAATATGACATACGGGGTGGTTCAACCGGATGGCAGACGGTGGAAGGAGTTTTTCCAGTTTTGTGATGATCGCCATCATACCACCGGAAAGCCGCCAGGAAGCCGGCTGCATGGCATAGCCCCTGACAGCTTGAACCGTGCCATTATACCGTTGAAAACAGCCTATTCCCGTTTCGAACTGAGGATACCCGGAAAGACCCAGGATTTGGATAAGATGTGCCAGTTTGAAATGAATGTCAGGCCAATACCATGAAGGCCCCAAATCCGAAAAAAAACCGTCATATTCCGGGCTTAAAATTCTTCCGCCGATACGGTCACGGGCTTCGAGAACAACAAAAGACTTATTGGTTTGGGACAGCAGACAAGCAGCATAAATACCACTGAGCCCTCCTCCGATAATGACGACATCAACTGATTCTGTGGTCATAATTACAGCATAACTCCAATATTTGTTATTTTTTTAGCAATTTTTATACTATAAATAAACCAGAATCAATACCCTTTTTCTGTTATTCGTTATCTGTTAAAGGAAGATGGTATGATTATTTTCTACCGTCTTCCTTCGTACTGACAATCCTTTTTTTACCCACCAGTTCCCAAGAATCAGCATTACTGCCAGGCTTGCGGCAAAAAGCCCGTTTATCCATGTCGGATTTTTAATTACTTGTCCGGCCAGGCCGGGCTGGTGTTAAATTTCATGCCGGAATCGATCAGGGCAGCTTTTCCGCGGATAGTCATATCCGAAATAAACCGAAACTGCTGAACGGCATCGACAGGATAGGCTTTCAACCGGTAGTGAGTGCCCCATGGTTTTTCCTTTACAATGACAGCGATGGGATCATCAAAGAACAAATACGGGCTGGTCAGCGCCACATCCTGAAGAAGTTGCCGTGCCTGTGCGGCATTGTGCTGCGGATGAAGATAAAAATCTGCGACGCATTGTAAACGCGGATTGCCGTCGTTGGAGTTTGAGACAGAATCGTTCCAAAGACAAGAATGCGGAATAGACACTTTATCATCATCCGGGGTGACGACTTCGACGGTACGCATGCCGACATGGCAGACTTCGCCGTACACATCCCCTACTTTTATCCAGTCTCCGTTTCGATAGGGTTTTTCACCGATGGCAACGATACCGGCAATGAGACTGCTGGCATAGTCCTTGAAAGCGAACCCCAGTGCCAGACCGACAGTGCCGAGCAGAACCACCATGTTTTGTATCGATGGTTCAATGAGCAGCGGAACGATCAGTGCAAGCGCTGTCAAAATGATGATCAGGC
>JAGYNR010000064.1 GCA_018399715.1 Desulfobacterales bacterium
AAACATTTGCACCTTCATGGCACATTTACCTTCGTGGTTTCTGGTTTTTAACAATTGCTTTTTTTAAAAAAAGAGGGCTTCTGCCCGCAAGATTAATGCTTTAATTGGTATAAGATTAAATGAAAGATGTCAATAAAAAATCCATCTGGTGAATTACGTATACCATGTATCCGTTTTTTTGTCGCTTGAAAAATCGTAAAAATACAATTAAATATATCTTTGTATTAAAACCTGGGACTTGATTTTGAAAGGTTGCAACCCTATCTGGTTTCCAGTTAATCTTCACTGCTGAACGTAATTTCAAAACATCGGGATTTAGCCACAATGAAAAACATATATCTGTTGATGCTTCTGGTGATTTGTACCGGGATGAGTCTTTGGGTTTCAAAAGCAGGATTTTGTCAACAAAACAATGCTCCTGCCGAAATGCCGGTCAATCAAACACTTACGTTGGTTGAAGCTGTCATGTGTGAGACTGTCAAAAACTTACAACCTCAACATATATCTGTTGTTTTTTCCGTTTCCACCGGAAGTGTTGTCTGTTTTACGGCATTTGATCCTGTCCCTGAAAAAATGCAAATTTCTCATCAATGGTATAAAAAAGATCGCTTGATAACGAGTCAAACTCTTTATTTAACCCCCCCCAGATGGTCTACTTACAGCAAAATCTATCTGCGTAAGGAAGATAAAGCCCCCTGGCATGTGAAAATCATAGGTCCGCAAGGCGAGGTAATACAAATTTTGCGGTTCAGCATTACGGATTAAACATGAGCAGCTTTGATTTGTTCTATTTCGGTATCCGATGGCAGGACATTGTCGATATTCTGTTAAACAGTTATTTTCTTTTTCGCTTTTACGTATTGTTTCGCGGCACGATTGTATTACGTGGACTAATCGGTATCGTTTTGTTGTGGTTTATTCAGCGGCTGGCAGTTTTTACAGGTTTGATTTTGACTAGCTGGGCTACCCAGGGCCTAATGGCTGTCGCTGCACTAATTATTATTGTCATATTCAGAAACGAGATTCGGGGGATCATCCAGACCAAAGATCTGAAATCTATGCTGTGGGGCATTCCACAGCGCTCCCAAACTCTGACGCCTGTTGAAAATCTTGTAGAAGCTGTTTTTGAAATGTCTCAAAAATATATTGGCGGCTTAATTGTTTTGCCCGGCGAAAAAGATATCCGCCAACTGATTCAAAACGGTATCACCTGGCAGGGTAAACTATCCAAAGAAATGATTATCAGTATTTTCTGGCATGACAACCCGGTTCATGACGGCGCCGCTGTCATTCAGGGAGATCGGGTAACCGATGTGGGCGTTATTCTTCCACTTTCCCATCGAAACGATATCCCCTCCTATTATGGCACCAGACACCGGTCAGCTCTTGGTTTAGCAGAAAATTCGGATGCAATGGTTATAGTCGTTTCAGAGGAAAGCGGAAGAATTATTGTTGCCAAAAACAACAACATCACACCGGTTCATCGAAAAAGTCTTTTAGTTGACATAATTCAGAAACATCTTAATATCAAATCCCAGAAAAACGACGAGTATTCAATCCGGGAAAAACTAAAAATTGCTATAGCTGCACTGATATCGCTTTTGTTGGTTGCAGGTGTATGGGGAAGCTTTTCAAAGGGTATTTACACATTGGTTACCCTGGATGTTCCCATCGAATATATGAATAGGGAATCGGCAATGGTGTTGTTTGATACCTCAGTAAATTCCGTTAAGGTTCATTTAAGCGGCTCCGGTGCGCTGATTAAATCCATACGCCCCGATCAGGTATCCGTCAGGATTGATTTGAGCCAGGCCAAACCCGGAAAAAATACGTTCCCTATCACCGAGAACAATATTTCCACTTCACCGGGTGTTATCCTGAGAAAGGTAGAACCCGATGAGGTCGACGTTTGTCTGGGTTCTCCGATCACTAAAAAAGTGCCGGTGCAGGTAAACTGGACAGGTTCTCTTGATCCAAATCTCCTTATGACCGAAGTAACCCTGACACCCGATATAGTTCAGATCATTGGGCCCTCTTGGGTTGTTAATGAGCTGACAACAATATATACAGAAAAAATTAATCTGGATACCATCAAAAATTCCGGCAGCCTGACTGCTCCTCTCAATCTCGATTCCAACAAGCATATCAAGTTGGCTTCCGGAAATAAGGACTCTGTAACAGTCAATTATATCATTCATAAAAAAGAGGAACCTGACACACTACAATAGTGCCTGAACGAAAACTGTCTTTTTCGCCAATATTTGCGTCAGACTCAAATTTTAATCCTCGAAATACTCAATGTATGCCTGTGGTTAAAATTTTCGTCTTCCTTGATCTTAACGAAAAATTCTGGTTTTCGTTCGGGCACTACAATAACTGTAGCCATTTGTTTATATTAAATAACACATTGAAATTTCTATATTATACCTTATTTTATTTTCCTTTTTTACATGACAATCCTATAGAAGTGTAGCATTTTGTTAAAATAACCCTTCCGATTCACTACATGACATATCATTTTTAGTTATAAATTAATCCTATTTATTCAATATGTTATATACAATTTTTACATTATAATTATTTTTGGCATACTTTTTGATAGTATTGTCATTAAGCCGTCAGAAATTTAAATATTCATTCACTATTTATACCTCAACTTTTTCCGTCGCAGATGTCAAATGAAACCAGACATCAACAAGATAAGCACATTTAAGGAGGTAATCTTATGGAAAAGAAAAATTTTAACAAACCTGTAAAACAAAAAGGCGTCAAAGGATATCAGGTTTTGGAAAATGAATGTATCTGGATGAAAGCCGGAGTAGTTAATTTTCACCTGTGTGAAAACGCCTACGATTGTAATAATTGTCCATTTGATAAAAGCATGCAAATTGCTATGGGTAAAAATTCAGCAAATAAAGGAGACCGGAAAACTTCCGGATGGCCCGACAACCTGGTGAAACAACATGATGGTTCCAGTCGTCCCTGCCGCCACGCATTAACGGGACGTGTGGAAGCGCCTAAAATTTGCCCCTTTAATTATGAGTGTTATCATTGCCCCTATGACCAATGGTTGGATGAATCGGATATCAGCTTGGGCATCATCCCTCCGGAATATAAACAGGCATCGGGTTTTCGGTTGGCTGATGGTTATTACTATCATATGGGGCATAGCTGGGTACTGTTCGAGCACGGGGGTATTGCACGTGTGGGTTTTGACGATTTTTTGGTGCGTCTTTTCGGAACAATGGAGACCATCAAGCTTCCGAATCTGGGACACAAACTGCAACAGGGAGTGGCCGGATTAGCCTTTTCCAGAGAGAAATTCGAAGCCGAAGTTTTATCTCCTGTTACCGGTAAAGTTCTCGCAGTCAATCAAAAAGCAATGGATTATCCCGGAATTCCGCATGAAGACCCTTATCAAAGTGGATGGCTTTGCATTGTGGAACCGACGCTGCCCATGAATGATGCAAAAACACTTTTTTATGGCAGTGAAAGCCTGAACTGGATGGAATCTGAAAAACACAGGCTGATGGCGCTCATGGGACCTGAATATGAAAATTTGTCATCAACAGGTGCCGAACTCGTTGGTGATATATTCGGCAATTTTCCGGAACTGGGTTGGAATCGTCTGGTGAAGGAATTTCTCAAGATTTGAAATGATAAAAACCTTGAAGAAATGCTGTGCAGTATCTGCAGAAATAAAAGGGAGTTTTGTCCAACTGACACAGATCTCCGGAAAAATGCATCAGGCAGCGATGATCTTCGCAGTGGAGGAGATTGAAAAGATGACCCAATTCGTGAAGCGCAACTTTTGCGGCTCTTTCATAAACCAATGATGGAGCGGGATAAATACAGTCCTGCTCCATCTTCAGTCTGAAAACCGACACCAGTCCACATTTACCACCCTGTTTTGCCTCCCCGAAAACATGTGTGAAGATAGGCATGAAAATATCGACGTTTAACACCGCGATGACTTTATCATATTCAAATTCCATGGCTTCGTAAGACTTAAGAATCACTCCGGCATTATACTGAAATCGCTTCTCATTATAAGCAAATGAAGGAATATTCAAGGTAGGAATAATTTCAGTTTTCAGATTCATATAGCCTGAAATATGTGCTGCAATTACCCTGGCGGCAAAAACCGAATCCTTTCCTACAGGTGCCACACCAACAATTAACGGTTTCGAAAGCTTAAGCATAAAAAGCCGCTTGGTCAGCTCAGCTATTGTTCTTTTTCAAATTCAGACGTTTGATTTTTTTATGAAGTGTAACCCGGTGGATACCCAAAATTTTCGCAGCCCTGCTAATGTTCCAGTTGTTTTGTTCCAATATCTGCTGAACATATTTTTTTTCAACCTCACCAAGTGACAGAGTCTTTCTGAAATCATCAGGCATAGATCGAATAAAAGAAAAGTCTTTTACCTTCAAGGTGCGTGATTTGGAAAGTACCACCGCCCTTTCGATAGCATTTTCGAGTTCTCTGACATTACCCGGCCATTCATAGTTTTTCATAAGTTCCATGGCGTCATCCGTCACATGATCTACTTGTTTGGTGGTCTCCCGGCTATATTTTTTCAAAAAATGATTAACCAGCAACAAAATATCCGTTTTTCGCTTCCTTAAGGGAGGAATATTCAAGTTAATAACATTGATACGATAATAAAAATCTTCTCTGAAATTGTTTTGTTCAATTTCTTTTTCCAGGTTTCGGCTGGTGGCAGAGATAATGCGAAAATTTACATTAATGGATTCCCGGCCACCCAGACGCGTTATTTTTTTCTCTTCTAAAACCCGAAGCAAATCCACCTGCATTTTGGCACTGATTTCGCCAATTTCATCCAAAAAAAGCGTCCCCCCATCTACAACTTCCAGAAATCCTTTACGGGCATGGATAGCACCGGTAAAAGCGCCTTTCTGATGACCGAACAACTCACTTTCCAACAATGAATCCGGCATGGCGCCGCAGTTAATAGCAATAAACGGATGATTATGCCGCTTACTTTTCGCATGGATCGCTTTGGCCACCAGCTCTTTACCGGTACCCGTCTCGCCCGTAATGAGCACGGGAGTATCACTTTCGGCAATCTCCGGAATAAGACGAAAAATTTCCTTCATAGCCCTGGACTGTCCGATAATGTTATCAAAGCGGGTTACGGTATCCAGAAACCCTTTTAAATAATCGATTTCACCGGTCAGTTTCTTTTGCTGGCTGATTTTTTCCATTACCAGATTGAGCTGATCAGGTTTAAATGGTTTTAACAGATAATCTGATGCTCCCATTTTCATGGCTTTCACCGAGGACTCAATAGAGCCATAAGCGGTTATGATCACGACAAAAGTCTCAGGATAATTTTTTTTTACCCATTCCAACAGCTCGATCCCATCCATGCCGGGCATCTTGATATCCACAAACAGCAGATCGAAAGGATATTGTTTCAGTTTTTCCAAAGCTTCAAATCCGGAACCGGCCGTGCAAGCCATATGGCCGGCCTTCTCAAACCAGTGAGAAAAAGATTCCCGGATGATCATCTCGTCATCGACAACCATAATACGCATCTTTTCTTTCATGGAATCGCTCCGCCTTTGAAGGGTTGCTTATTTGACAGGAAAAGTGAGGATAAAAGAAGTGCCGTTTTTTTCTTTGCTGTCAACCTTAATATTACCACCGTGATTTTTGGCAACCCCGTAAACAATCGACAACCCAAGTCCTGTTCCCTCACCTTCGTTTTTGGTTGTAAAAAAAGGATCGAAAATGTGGTCAAGGTTTTTTTCAGAAATACCATCTCCCGTGTCCCGAATTTCAACTTGTGCAAACCGGTTGTTATTCACAGGTTTTAAAATCACTGTCAGTTGCCCCCCCTCTCTCATGGCTTCTATGGCATTGAAAATAAGGTTTAAAAAACATTGTTGAAGTTGATTGGTATCACCTTGTACCATCAGGGGCTTTTTTGATAACTTGGTTATCACGCGAATTTTCTGAAGCTCACATTTGTGACGAATCAACACAATTACCGATTCGAGAACCTCATTTAATGAAACATCCCGGTATTCCATGGGCGATTGTCGGGAAAAGGAAAGAAGCCCGGATACAATCTCGCCGCACCTCTCAAGCTCTTTACTCATGAGGGATAGAAATTTTTTGAATTTTTCCAGATCCGATTCATCTTTCAGCCCATCAGCCACCATTTCCTGCATCAGATGACTGAATGTCAACACGCCCTGTATTGGATTGTTGATTTCATGGACACAACTGGCAACCAATTTCCCAAGCGATATCATCCGATCTTCCTGGATTATCATTTTCATATTGGCTTTGATATCCTTCATTCGTTTTTCCCATTTGGATGATATCTCTTCGGTTACATCTCTCCGCAATTCAATCACCCGAACAATATTGCCGTCCGGGTCCTTTAAAGGATAAGTAACGGTGTTGCAGTAGATGGTACAATCTTTGGAAACAGGAAATTCTTGCATGACAAACGCCGATTCCCCGGTTTTCAATGTTTCTACCATGGGGCATCTGAATTCAGGCTGGTCAAACGGAGAACTGGCTTTAAAACCGCGTATAATTTTATAACATAAATGCCCTAGGACATCTTCTTTTCTTTTGTTAAACTTTCTTAAAAAAACATCGTTTACATCGTATATGGTAAAATCCGTATTTAAAACCAGGATGGATGCGTTGGTCTGGCGCAGCAGCATTGCAGAGGATATTTTTTCGAAAATGGCCTTTTGTTCCGAAGCAATCTGCTTTTCATTCATGGTAATGAATTTCATCAGCGTCAGGGCCATGTTTTTTTCAATAATACCGAGATTCTCAGGAAGATTTTGAGTAATCTCAATAAGCACATCCCGATCGCCGGTCATTTCAATGATCGCATCTAACCCCCGAATCTTAAATAATCCTTGATAATCGGTCACGGTATAAATGCCCATTTCCTTTGCCAAAACAAATGCCTCTGCTTCCGGATTAATGTCACATAAGCCGATCACATTAAAATTGACATATGGAAAGGCCTCATCATTGATAATTTCCAAAAAAGTCCTGGCACTTCTTCCACCGCCCACAAGAGCCAAATTAAATGCGTTTTTTATAGAAAAATAATCGCCTTTTTCCTCATTATTACCAATTATCATCGAAAAATCTCCCGGAGAGTTGTTTGAAGGTTTTAAGACCTTAATTTCTTTATCTTAACGCTTTTAATATAACTTTTCAATATCAAGATTTTTATAGACAGGTATAAGATGTTCCGCTATATTTTCTCCACAATTTTAACCCAAACAGCTATTTTTGAGGAATACAATGAAAAAAAAAATACCCCTCTGGCTCATTATGACATTTATGATTTCGATACTGATTTGTTTCAGTTGCTCGGAAAAGGAAGAAAGTAAAAAAATAGCAAAAATTCCCGACCCGGTAGAGTCGGTTGAAATAGAACTGTTACATTTGATGCCGGAAAATACCCAGTTTCTGGTAAAATTCAGTGATTTGAAAACATTATACGAAGAGATGGCCGTCACTGAAAACTCATTGATGGGAATTCCTTTAAAAGAAAAAGACATTGAAGCAATAAAGTCAAATTTAGGGTTTAATCCTCTTAATCCGGATCATATCAATGCAGCCGGCTTTGATCCTGAAAAACCTTTTTGCCTTGCATTGACAAATATCAAACTAAATGCAGCGGATAATCCGTCATCGAATGTTGACATTTTGGGCCTTTTCCCTGTATCTGACAGCGTGAAGGCATATGAGACGATCCGGACAAGTTTTACAAAAAACAAGGTTGTTTTCAAAGAGATCATTAAAAATAATACATCTTTTTTTAAATGGAGCAAACCGGAAATAAACTGCTGCCTGGCAATCAAAGGACAATACCTTTATCTGTCCATTAATCTACAGGCCGATCCCCAGCCTTTTCTCAAAACCGTTCTGGAAAATAAAACCTCTTTAATAAATGCAAAAGCTTTCCGGGATGTTTATGCTGAAACCGATTTCAAGCAGGAATTGATATTTTACATCAACATTTCAGACCTGATGGAAACAAACTTAAACGAAATTAAACAGGTCATGGCTGAAAAACAACCGGAAGCAGCTCCAAATATGCTTAAACTTTTCGAATCCATCAAGGACTATTCATCAGCTACCATCGTTACAGATACAAGTAGCCAGAATTTGGAAGTGAATACAACTGTTGCCCTGGTTCCCGATTCTAAAATAAAAAAGATTTGGAATGTCAATCGGATAAACAGAGAAACGGTGTTGAGTATCATCGACCCGGCTGTCCTCCTGCTTTCTTTTGGTGCTGATTTCATGCAGTATTATAAAATGATAACCGATATGATGCCATCAGAAACATCTTCATCTGTAAAAACCCGTCTGGCTTCCATTAAGGAAAACTATGATATTGATATTGAAAATGACTTGATCAATAATCTAGATGGTAGTGTCAACCTTGCATTTTATGATGGGGCCAGTATTACCATGCTCAATTACAATTCGCTGTTTACAGCAACGGTCAAAGATGAAGCAACCATGAAAAAAGTAATTGATAAAGCGATTATGCTTCTTCCCCCTAAAAAGCAGGCGATGATCAGTCGCCAGAAAATAGGGGAAAAGAATGCATACGTATTAAATGCCGGGTTGGTACAGATATATGCGGTGGTTGATAACCATAAATTTTTATTGGCTTCCGGAAAACCGTTGATTGAAAAAGCTCTCAATGAACAAAAAGATACGGGATTTGTTGCAAATCTTACCGATGAGCGATTAAAGAACACGCTCACCAGTAATCAGAACATTTTTTATCTGAGCATTGATGAGGTTGTAAAGATTATCAACAACTTTGCCATGTTTCTTACAGAACCTGCAGGAGGAGAGATAAAGTTTAAAGATAAATTGAAGGCCGCAAATCAATTCGAATATTTGTTATCTTCAAGCGAAATCAATGAAAACCTAATAAATTCAGAGCTTACTATCAAAACACGTTTCAGCCGGCCGTTTTTCACAGAAGTTGCCAATATGATCCATGGGTTGAATCTGTATGAAAATAATTCGAAAGTATATCAGTGAGTTGTAAAAGAAAAAGTGAGAACCTGCCGGAAAAAGCCGAAATTTTAATTGTCGGCGGGGGTATCATCGGGCTCACAATAGCGAGAGAATTGGTTCGGAAAGGGGTTGAAGATATCGTTATTCTGGAAAAAGAATCCGAACCGGGCCGACACGCCTCCGGCAGAAACAGCGGCGTTCTTCACGCAGGCATCTACTATGCGCCGGATAGCTTCAAAGCCGGTGTCTGCCTGAAGGGAAATTTTCTAATGCGCCGCTACTGCCGGGAGAAAGGAATAAAGCTTCTGGAAACCGGCAAAACAATTGTTGCCCGCAACGAAAATGAAGTGCTTGTCTTAGAGGAACTTCAGCGAAGAGCCATAGCCAACAATGCATGGGTAGAGATGATTGATGAAAAAACGCTTTCGGAAATCGAACCCAATGCGAAAACGGCAGGAAAAGCCCTTTTTTCACATTATACAGCCATGCTTGACCCCCGACAGGTCATCAATGCGTTAAAAAATGATATCTTAAAAAGTGGTAATGTTTCATTGATTACCGGTACCACCTTTAAGGCGTTGCGAGGGGACCGGAAGGCTGTCACCACTAAAGGAGCTATTGAATTCAATATTTTGGTAAACGCTGCAGGTGCCTACTGTGACAAAATTGCCCATATGTTTGGAATCGGGAGGAATTATCGGATTCTTCCGTTTAAAGGTGTTTACTGGCAATTAAAACCCGGGGCTCCCTATACTGTTAACGGAAATATCTATCCGGTACCGGATATCCGGAATCCCTTTTTGGGCGTTCATTTTACGCGTCATGTTAATGATGAAATCCTTTTGGGGCCAACGGCCATCCCGGCGTTCGGCAGAGAAAATTACGGCATTTTGTGCGGTATTGATGCCGAAGCCCCCGGAATTTTATGGACCGATATTGAAATGATGATCAAAAACCCGAAATTCCGTCAGGTGGCATTAACCGAACCCGGAAAATATATGAAGCCTTTTTTTTACAAAGACGCCGCCCGGCTGGTCAAAAAGCTTTCTCCCCATGACCTTGTACCATCGGATAAAGTAGGAATCCGTGCACAGCTTCTGGATATCAATACCCATGAGCTGGTCATGGATTTTCTGGTAAAATCGGATGGAAACGCTATTCACATACTAAATCCCATATCGCCGGCATTTACCAGTTCAATGGCCATTGCCGAAACGATTGTTGAATCGTTCTTTAATATTTAATATTTAAAAAGGATACTATGAAACACAAAAAACCGAAATTTTTGGTCCCTTTTCCTTTTTGTATATTGATTTTTCACTTTTATGTAAACAGGTTACGCTCAAATGAAAACGCAAATTTATAAAAATCGCTCTTTCCGATGTTACCTGATAGCGGTCATTGTTTGGTGTTTTTGTTGTGCAACCGGTTGGACGGCACCGATCAAGCTAACCGATGACACCGGAAATCACATACATTTGGACAACCCTCCCCAACGTGTGGTGTCCCTGGTACCCTCTGCAACGGAAATCATCTTTGCTGTCGGGGCTAAAGATGCGCTGGCAGGAATTACCTATCACAGCACCGCCCTGCCGGGTGCTTCCGAAAAAACCATCGTCGGCGGTTTTTTCAGACCCTCAGCCGACCGCATCCTGTCATTAACCCCTGACCTCATCATCGCTTCCCCCTTACATGCCGACCTCATTGCACAAGTCGACACTAATATCCCGGTGATGATCATTACCACCCGTAAAATGAATGATGCTTTTCGTCATATCCGACTAATGGGCAAATTATTTCAACGAGAATCCGAAGCCCAACAACTAGTGGAAAAAAACCGGTACCAATTGGATTTGATTGCCCGCAAAGTTGCGCAGATTCCGGCCGATAAAAGGGTGCGCGTCATGCGCCTGATGGGACGTGAAACCATCATGACCCCGGGCAGCGATTCGTTTCAAAACGAAATGATTCGGGCCGCCGGCGGTATACCTCCGGATTTTGGAAAAACAGGCAGTATTGTTCCGGTAACCCTCAAAGAATGGAAAGACTTTAATCCGCAGGTTATTTATGGATGCGGCGGGGATCATCAAACAGCCAAAACTTTTTTTTCGCAGAAAGAATGGCAAACCGTGGATGCTGTTAAAAATCATCGTTTCCACAATTTTCCCTGCGACCTAACCTGCCGGGCTGGCGTACATTTGGGAACATTTGTTTCATGGTTGGCCTCGGTACTCTATACCGATGAGTTTGCTGATCAGAACCAAGAAATCTTTCCGCGCAAAATCATTCACACCTGTTTGGTCCCTATTGAATTGGATTATGTCCGGCAGGCTACCATCGCCACCAGCATCCTTCACGATTTTAAAAACAAAAGTCTGATCATCGAATTTAATTCTCCGCGCCCTGTTGTCTCCACCCTTGAAGGACAGCGCCAGGGCATTTGCACGGTCGGCAATCACTATTCTCCGGCTCCGTGCTGGTGCCTGAATCACTGCGCCGGATTGGATCAGCTTCGCAACACGCTTTTCCCCGTCCTCCACAAGAAACCCGATGATACCTCATTTTTGTTTACCGGTGCTGATATGGACCATCTGGCTGTTAAAAAAGAAACTTATAAGGCCATGACGGTTTATGCTCTGGTAACCGCTGGTGTGAGCAGCAATGCTGTTCGCATGTCAGCAGATACGGGGCGTTATTATGAACCGGGAACGATCAACATAATCCTGATGACCAACATGAAACTGACGCCCAGGGCCATGACACGGGCTATTATATCGGCTACCGAAGCCAAAACAGCGTCCCTTCAGGACATGGATATCCGTAGCAGCTATCTTCCGCTGACCGCCGCTGCGACCGGTACGGGAACGGATAATATTATTGTGGTGCAGGGAGATGGCGCTTTGATTGATAATACCGGCGGTCATAGCAAAATGGGCGAACTCATTGCCCGTGCTGCTTATGCAGGTGTCCGTGAGGCAATCAGCCGGCAAAACGGCATTGTCGCCAGCCGTGATATTTTTCAGCGGCTCGGGGAACGCCGCCTGAGCATCTCTCAATTGGCTGATAGTATTCAATGCGACGACCCTGGCGAAAAAAGCCGATATGCTGTCCGTATAGAAACCCTGCTGATGAATCCAACCTATTCCGGTTTTCTGGAAGCAGCCATGGCCCTAAATGATGCCGCTGAAAAGGGCGTTATCAACGATCTTACTCTCTATGAATCCTGGTGTCTGGATGTGGCCAGCCGCATTGCAGGCAAAAAAGTAGACCGTCTCAAGCCGTTAACGAAGACAATCGATATACCATCCGGCCCATTGGCAATGGCACTAAATGCCCTTTTGACCGGAATTTTAATTGAAACCAGCCTGTAAGAGGTTCGCATGAACAATGGAAAACCACTTGATACGGAAGAACTCAAAAACCGAGCCATTCGTTTCTTTGATAAATACAGGCAAGATCTCGAACAAATCAGGCAATTGTTAAGTATCCGGCTAACCCAGTTGGCGCTGGCCTACACCATGGAAAACAACCTCCCTCCTGAAGCAGTGGCAATTTTAACCAGAGTAAAGCCGCTGAAAAGTTTTCTGAAAAAACTTGAGCAAAAAGGCTGGCCTCTGTTTTATTGTCCTACAGAGATTGTTCAGGACTTGATTGGAGCGCGGGTCATATGCTGGTTTATTGATGACTGCGAACGCATATGTCAATTGATTACCTCCTCCAAGCATTTGAGAATACAAGGTGAAAGAAAAGACTATATTAAGAAGCCCAAACTATCTGGATATCGATCGATTCATCTTTTGGCCCATGTAGGGTATGACAGCGTTCAGCGAAAAAATGAAAAAATTGTTATCACGGATGAAACCATGGTCTGTGAAATTCAGGTTCGAACAAAACTTCAAGATGCCTGGGATGATATTACTCACGAGTTTCATTACAAAGCCAAAGGTGCTGGTATTGATGACAAGGTTTACGAAAAGAAGCTTTCCGAAATTGCCGAACGGCTGGCAAATGAAGATTATTCGCTGTTAACTTTACGAAATGCATATCAGGAACTGGCAAATAAGGGACGCGGCAAAAATCGCTAAAAAAGATGATGGAATCAATAACGGGGAATGAGGGCTACCGTACATGTATAAAAAAGTTTGACAAACGATCGTCTTTCAGATAAAGAAATGACATGACATTTAC
>JAGYNR010000065.1 GCA_018399715.1 Desulfobacterales bacterium
TTTTGGGGATGTTAGCAATGAAATCTCACTATGTGAAAACGATACACCGCAAACAGCGTTGTGATCTCAGCCTTTTTCAACTCGGACTGAGATTATTGCATTATCTGGCCGTTCGAGGCCTGCCATTGCCAACATCGTTATGTGAATTTCTAACGAGTAATTCTTATGCTCCAAACTGGGGTGATGAAAATTATTTCGAAATTGGCTTAAAAATTCATCTAAATTTTTGTTCAGCTGAAAGGTTCCAGGTTTCAGCATGGGTGCCACGGGCCAAGGCGTTAGCCTTGCCTGTGTGTGACCGACAGATAGCATCTCTCCACGGGCAAGCTTCGCTTCGCCCGTGGCACCCTGTAACCTAAACTTAAGTGCTAAAAATTTTAAATCCTGGAATAAAACTGTTATGAAAACTCAAAGCATTTTGGGGATAATTTTCATCACCCCAGCTCCAAACTGATCTTTTGAAAAATATTCATCGTGATTTTAATTAATTATAAAATGTGTACGGTAGTGAAGAATTTTGCAGCATGAAAATATTTAGCATTGTCCATGATCGCGTAAATCTTCGGCGAATCGTGGTTCTCTTCAGCGAGTTTCCCGAGAAATTCTACGACGCGGTCCGCGTCGCAATTCTCTTCGCTCGTTGAATGAACCAACGAATAGCAATCGGCATCGTACGCACCGAGTATGTTCAATCGTTTCCGGCTCGAATTGGTTTCCGATGTCGGAGGAAATTTTGAATCGCCCCAACATTGTTCTTTTATATTTTAGTGAATAAGGTGCATCGCATCTACGTAATAAAATTTGGTTCCGGGCTCCGAATTTTCCTTTGTTTTTTGACGATGTTCGATGAATTCGAGTTGTTCTTCTACGGACGGGGGGATTCCCCGGAACTTCCCTATGCAGTATTACTTTCAGGCCACGTTTTACAAGAAGTTGTCTGACGGTTTTGATGCAATAATTGACTCCGAATTTTTCGGATATGTAATTCATTATCTCTTTGGTGGTGGAGAGATTGTTGAATGCAACCCATATGACGACTTGATTTGCTTGAAAGAAATTAAGATCAGGTTTTCTTGGTTTGTAATTTCGCGAGATCAATTCGTCTATTCCTCCGTCGAGGTATTTTTGAAACCAGTTTTAGATTGTAAGGGGAACAACACCTATTATGGAAGCTACGTAATTTGCGTCATTTTCACACAACAACATCATGGCGATAAGTCTCAGTTTTGCATGCGGTTCGTTGTTTCTTTTCTCCGAGCTTCAATTCGTTAATTTTCGACAAGTGTAAATTCATGATCGCTTGCTTTCATATTGTTTGCCTCCGAAAAAATTAAAATTTTCAGAGTCTATAATAATTTCGAAAACAAACTTTGTCCACCAAGCTATATTTATACCAATAAAAAACATAATTGGATCATAATATGCTGATTTTACTTTAAAACGTTGGGACACCAGTGTGGTGTAATAAATTGATGATGGAAAAAGTTTAATAAATCGGAAACAAGGCGGGTCAAAAATATCCAGATAAATGGTCTTCACCAAATTAACGCATAACTATCCTGCGTTAATTTGACTGACGATATTTTTCGGGTATTGTTTTGACTGTCAGCTAAAATCTAACGAAAGAATGGAAGCCTCAAGGTTTTGCCATCTCTTCTTGAAGGGATATTCCTTGTTCAGTTTGAGAAACCATTGTCAGCCGCCGTGCAACAGGCGTGCAGGTACTTGAATCAGAAGCATACGGATGGTGTTGGGCTCCTCCTTCGATTGTCCTGCCGCAAAGTCATTTGATACATGCTTTAGAATCGCTGGAAAAAATGTTTTACAATTGACAAAGAGATCAACGCCATTTAAAACCAGACAGATAAAAGATGCTTGGGATTTGATACGAAATATTTTTTGCATCGGATATGAAGGACATGGCACGATTATTTCCTGCTGAATCTTTGAATTAAAATTGTCAAATATGAAAAAACAAATGAATATTTTGCTTATCGGAAATAAAGGACAGCTCGGAAAAGAAGTCGAGTTCATGGGAACCCGAAAGGGCTATCTGATAAATGCTTTCGATATTAACGAGTTGGATATTACCAACCCTGTGGATGTAGACAAGGTATTTTCTGCCTGTAAACCTGAAATCGTTATTAATACGGCTGCGTACACGGCTGTCGATAAGGCTGAAACTGAGTCTTCACTGGCTTTTGCTGTTAACAGGGACGGGCCGAAATACCTGGCAGTAAATTGTTCCAGATTTAACATACCGCTGATTCATATATCGACTGATTATGTGTTTGATGGGCTTAAGTCAAGACCCTACACGGAAACCGATACGGTTTCGCCGGTATGTATTTACGCCAAAAGCAAAGCAGAGGGAGAAAAAGTAATTCTGTCAACCTTAAAAGAGCACATAATATTGCGGACATCCTGGCTGTATGGTCAGTACCAAAAAAATTTTGTCAAGACCATGCTTCAATTGGGACAGGAAAGGGATACCTTGAAAGTTGTCAATGACCAGCGCGGGTGCCCGACTTGTGCAGCAGATTTGGCTGAAGCCATATGGTCCATTGTCGATCATCTGTCAGGCCAAAAAAAAGAAATATGGGGGATTTATCATTACTGCGGGAAAGACATCATTTCATGGTTTGAATTCGCTGTCTCCATTTTTAACATAGCAGTTCAATATGGATATGAGAAACCACCGAAAGTAATCCCGATAAGCACTTTAAAATTTCCGACACCAGCTAAAAGGCCTCCTTTTTCTGCGTTGGACTGTTCCAAAATCGAAAATGTATTTGGTATCAGCCCCAAAAACTATCTGGAAAGTCTTGAAAAGACAATTCGTAACATCCTTATGCACTAGAAAACAATCTACCATGTCATCAGCAGGAAACGCAGAGCTTCTGGCCCCGGCTGGAAACCCGGAAAAGCTTGAAATCGCAATTCATTATGGAGCCGATGCCGTCTATTTAGGCGGAAAAAATTTCAGTCTCCGGAATTTTTCGGATAATTTTACCCTTGAAGAAATTCATGAAGCCATACAATATGCGCATCACCGGGATGTAAAGGTCTATGTCGCCTGCAATATTTTTCCCCGGGATGATGAGATCAAAGCCATCAGGGAATATCTCCTGGAACTGAGCAGAATTTGTCCGGATGCTATAATTGTAGCGGATCCCGGTATTATGAGGATGGCTCGTGATGTCATGCCCCATATCCCCTTGCATCTTAGTACCCAGGCCAATACGACAAACATTGAAAGCGTAAGGTTCTGGGAAAAACACGGGATTGCAAGGATCAATCTTGCGAGAGAACTTTCCCTGGCAGAAATACGAAAGATTGTTGATAACAGCCATATGGAAATGGAGTGTTTTGTTCATGGAGCCATGTGTATTTCCTATTCGGGAAGGTGCTTGCTGAGCAATTATCTGGCTAAGCGCGACAGCAACCGTGGTATGTGTTGTCAGCCATGCAGGTGGAATTATGCGGTAGTAGAAAAAACACGTCCGGGCGAGTATTTCCCGGCAGGAGAAGATGCCCGGGGAACCTATATATTTAATTCAAAAGATCTTTGCATGATTGAGTACATTCCGGAAATGATTCAGGCAGGTATCGTATCTTTTAAAATTGAAGGCCGGATGAAAGGCATCCATTATCTTGCCACTACCGTGAAAACCTACCGGGAGGCATTGGATTCCTATTTTGAAAATCCATCAGGCTATACGGTCAGTTCCTTTTGGAAAAAGCAGCTTTCCTTGGTGTCCTACCGGGATTTTTGCACCGGGTTTTACCTGAATGATCCTGACAGCCTTATGCCTTACTATGAAAATGACAGACGGAAAAACCAACAATCATTTTTCGGAAAAGTGACAGCCGTTGATGCCCAAAACCGCGTTTTGGTTGACATAAGAAATAAAATTTGTATTGGCGAGCCGATCGAAATTTTAAAACCGGAAGGTTCGCCGTTGAAAAGTACTGTTTTAAAAATACATTCAGCCCAGGGCGAGTCTTTAGACGTTGCTCAGCCGGGGATGCGGGTATCATTGAAAATCAGTGTTAAATGCCAGCCAAATGACCTTATCCGAAGATCCGAAAATTAAGGTCTCAGCAAGAAATATTTGACAGCCAATGATGTGTCGGTTAAATCTACGATAATTTTTTTGAAATTAATGTTCAGTTTAGGTGATATATAAATGAATTTATTAACTGTCTGATTGGAAACGTTAAATGAAATCAATTATGGATAAAATTTTTGGCTTTTTCTTACCTGGCAAATCATCCGCTCCGGCAGAAAATTCTGTAAGCACCGCAAGTGATGAAAATCAGAAAGAAAATCCATTTGAAAACAATTTTTCCAAAGATAGCAGCGAGTCCAACGCGGATGTCGACGATGCCATCACCGACGATGATGAAGAAGAAATCGACTGGGAAAACAGAATCTTGTGCAGTGACGGCAATTGTATCGGGGTGATCGGTCCTGACGGACGGTGTAACGTATGCGGAAAACCGTTTGAGGGAGACTCACTTGAGATATCCGAGGAAGAGAATTTTCCGGAAGATTCGCAAGACGCTTTTGCTGAAGAACTTTTAACCGATGAAAATGAACAATCCCCTTTTGATGAAAATTCTTCAGGGGCGGATGTCGCAGAAGAAATGGAGGAACCCGAAGATACAACAGATTTGGATTTGGAATGGCAGCAACGGCGGCTGTGCAGCGACGGAAATTGTATCGGGGTGATCGGTCCTGACGGGCGGTGTAAAGTGTGCGGAAAACCCTGGAATGCAAAGGAAGATGATTAAAATCATCGGTTTTTTTCCAAAATGTAATCCTGAGAAAGGATCTGCCGCATGCTTTCTTCGATTGAAACGGTGGTATCCACGATGATATGAATGTCCTCCCGGATATCATCAAGAGGTTCAAAGTGGGCCATGAAATCTTTCAAGTGGGTTAACCGGGCATCGGAAAGTCCTGGTTCTTTTTCCCGTTTCAGCAATCTCTTTTTTAAAATTCCCGTTGATGCTGTGCATTCAACAAAGACAATGTTGGCATCTACATCACAGGCAAGTCTGACCACCTCCTCCCGCTGATGACTTTTGCTGAAACTGGCATCAATGATAACAGATTCATCCTTTTCCAGTTTTTCCTGGGCTTTCAGGTAAAGTTTGCCATAGGTCAGGGCGCTGGAACCTTGTGAGTAAATTCCTTGTTCAAAAGGAACCTCCACTGTCTGGCTGTCGGAGATATGAAATAGTTCCTTTCTGACTTTATCCGAACGAATTACGTCAATGTCAAGTTCCTTCGACAGATTTTGGGCAATCGTGCTTTTACCTGAGGCCGGAAGCCCGCAGACAATCCACAGGGTCGGGCGGGTAAACCGGATCGCATAGGTATAAGCCAATTTCAAATACTGATGCGTTTGTCTTAAGAGCTTTTCCCGCTCAAAACGACCAAGTTCTGAAGTTTCCAGGCGAAAACAATTGACCTTGCATCGAACAAAAGCCCGGTAACATTTATAAAAGTTCAACAGTACAAAGATATCGCGGTCCTTTGAAATATCCACATATGCTGTGAGAAATTCCGTGGCGGTATCTTCCGCACCTTCAAAATCCAGGTCCATCGTCAAAAATGCCAAATCCGCTGTAATATCCGAATATCGAAATCTGTCGTTAAACTCAATGCAGTCTATAACTTGAATTTCATCCGCAAAATAAATATGGCCTGTTCTGAGATCTCCATGACAGTCCCGAATTTTACCCGCCCTAACCCGTTGTTGAAACAACGCCTTGTGGCGTTTCAAAAAAGCATTTGTCGCCCCACTGACAATTCGATACATTTTTTCATCAAGAAATGTTCCGGAAAATCCGGCTGTCTGGTCAAAATTTTCTTCACAGTTTCTCCTGACAGTCTCCCAGGAGCCCAATTTATCAATACTGTCTCCGGCCTTTGCATTCTGGTAAAAATCTGCTAAAATTTCAGCCAGTCTTTGAATTTCCGAATGGCTGATTTCCTTCCTTCTGATCTTATACATCATGGATAAATGATCCGGAAGCTGTCTCATTTTTACGGCATAGTCAATCACCTCGCCCGTTTCACCAAAACAAAACTGTTTATCTTTCCACATAATGGGTACGACTTCCAGATAGATACCGGTTGTCAGGCGACGGTTCAGCATAACTTCCTGCTGACAAAAATACCGGCGGTTGTCCAGATTGGAAAAATCTAAAAAATCCAGGTCAACGCTTTTTTTGATTTTATAGACATAATCCCCGGTAAGAAAAACTTTGGAAATATGTGTATCTTTCTGCTCAACGGATGTCACCGGATGAGGGTAAAAATCCGCTTTTGCCATGGCATCAAAAATTTGCTCCTGCCGGATAGATGGTTGCCGCTGCATAACTGTCACCTTATGCTTTAATGGTATCGATTCAGCAAAAAAATCCAACGACGGTTTGTACTAGCCTAACAATAAACACATTGATAGAAATTAAAACCCTTGATGGTGTATTTCTTTTATCCCCCCTGTTGCCCAATGGGTGTTTTCCAGCTTACCGGAACCCGAACCCTGGAACCCGCCTTATTGGTATACAGTAAAAAACCATTTTCCTTTCCGAAAAAATACAAGTCTTTGGTAATTTCCACATCTTTTTTGCAGTAATCCACAATGTTCCGTATTTTGCCTTCTTTCCACCATCTAAGTGCCTGGAGCCCGTCGGCGCTTTTTTGAACGCCTAACGTAACTTTGGCCAGATGGTCAAGAGACAGGCGGAAATTTAGTTGCCGATGGATATGATCCAGTAAGTCCAGCGTATTTAATGTTCCAAAATTAAAATCAGTATATCCTCCCAAAACACGATAATCAAACCGGTTAATATTAAATCCCACCACCAGGGGAAGCTTTTGAAGATAATCAATCAATTGATGAACCTGATCTTCCAGAAATTCCATATAATCATCTTTTTCAGAATCATATAGCACCCCGCAACTGATTCCCATCCGGCCGGCCAGATGCCATCCTCCAACTTCCTGGGCAGATCGCTGTGTTTCCAGGTCGAGAACACCAAACCTGGTATTTTCTGAAGCTGTGTGGATTAAATCTGATGGTTTCTTTTGTTGAATAACGTCAACTGCTTCAGAGACAGTAATCGGACCATCACTTTCGGCAGCCAGGATTTTTTCCAGGATACAACACGCAGCCTGCTTGTCGATCGGACGGTTGCCCGATCCGCACTTGGGCGAATGAACACAGGAGGGGCATCCGGATTCACACGGGCAGGTTCGGATAATTTTCAGGGTATATTCAAAAAGGGACTGTATATGAGAAAAAGCTTCGCTGCAAAGACCTGCGCCACCGGGATTGCCATCGTAGACAAATACCGCCCCGGTTCCTACCTGTGGATGATAAATGATTGATATACCTCCAAAATCATTTCTATCCGCCATGATCAACAGCGGCATCGTACCAATCAGAGCATGTTCTATGGCATGTATTCCCCCCATAAAATGCATCAACTGAGATTCAATAGCCTGTTGTATCTTTCGAGGAATCTTAATCCAGAATCCTTCAGTTTCAAATACCAACGGGGGAAGATCCAGATGTAACCCATTGAGTTTTCGTTTTCCGTGAATGCTCCACTTTTCATACCCGGTTACCTGATCGGTGACTTTTAGCCTGCCCAGAAAAACAGTTGTGTTTTGAACCTGTTTTTCAGTTAATTTTTCAATAATCTCTGTGTTTTTATGCCCCCTGATTTTGGTATAATAATCAATATGGGCCTTCGACACAAATACGGTCCGGCTGTGGATGTCCATTTTGCTGACAACGTAGGTCTCTCCCTGATGTAAATAGACCGCTCCTGGGTATGTCTCTTTAAAAGCCCGGAATGCATTAATTTCTCCGAGACGTTTACCGGTTCTTTGTGAAATAATGGTATATTGTTCCCCGGAACCTCTCAGATTGACACTTCGGTGAGGAAATCGCTGCCGGGAAAACAACCGGTTGCCTTCCCCGCTTCTGATCAACTCACCCGTATTCTCCAGCCAACTGATGGTTTCTTTCACAGATTTTTCCGATAAATACGGCTCAGAAGTATTTAATGGCACCTCAGCAGCCGCACAGATCAACTGTTTTTCCAAAATAAAGGAATTAAAAGGATTGACGACGGCGGCTTCAGGCTTTCGATTCAAAAAATCAGTTGGATTGCGCATAAAATACTGGTCCAACGCATCTTCTCCGGAAACGAGAACTATTCCGGAATCCTGTGAGTTTCGACCGACCCGTCCGCCTCTTTGCCAGGTGGCGACAATAGATCCGGGATAACCTACCAGAAGGCAAAGGTCTAAGTCCCCGATATCAATTCCCAATTCCAATGCACTGGTGGATATGACGGCCAGCAGATCTCCGGAAAGCAGGCGTTGTTCGATCAGTCGACGCTCTTCAGGTAGAAACCCTGCCCGATAGGGACTGATCTTGTTGGCAAATTTGCCGGAACGACTTCCGGCCCACAATGCGATCAATTCAGTTAATTTCCTGGAGCCGGTATATACAATTGTTCTTAAGTTCCGGTGCAAAGCGGCTTTCAACAAAAGAATCGTAGTGTGGGCAGGGCTGTCCCAGGGATTTATAAATACCAGATGCCGTTGTCCCATGGGCGCGCCGTTTTTGTCTACACTGGCAACTTTCAGGCCGGTAAGTTGGCTGGCCAACTGACCCGGATTTGATACCGTGGCAGAACTGAATATAAATATTGGTTTTGCACCGTAAACGTTACAAATTCTCAAAAACCGCCTGAAAACCTGAGCCATATGAGAGCCCATGACTCCCCGGTATGTATGTACTTCATCAAGCACCACAAATTTTAACCTGCTTAAAAATGAAGACCAAGTTTGGTGGTAAGGCAGAAATGATAAATGCAGCATTTCGGGATTGGTAATAATCAGATTGGGTGGGTAGGTTCGGATTTTTTTCCGATTCCAGGCTGATGTGTCACCGTCATAGATAGCCGCGGATGGCGGAGGTCTTCTGCAATTTCCGGCTATCTCATTAAACGTTCGAAGCTGATCCTGTGCAAGCGCCTTTAAGGGAAAAAGATAAAGGGCCGTTGAAAGGGGATTTTGCAAAAATCCCTCCAATACCGGCAGGTTGTAAATGAATGTTTTTCCGCTGGCAGTTGGTGTTGAAACGACGACATGACGACCCATTCGGATAAGGTTGATGGCATCGATCTGATGGCGGTAAAGTGAATTGATACCCCTGGCGTTTAGAATTTTTTCAATCTCCCGGGGCCATGCCTGTTGCAGCGTGCCATAAACAGGAGGCATGGCGGAAAGAACCTGGTGAAAAACTACTTGCTTCCCAAGCATCGGTGATGACAGCAGGGACTGAATATATTCGTTGATATCCTGAAGACTTTTTGAAGGCTGTATGTTTGGGGGCATCGGAATTTTTTTGGGGTTATAGACTTTAAGAAATTATTTTTTTAGTTTATAGTATATTCCTTTTATTAAGAAATACTATAATACAGACTTGAAAATCTTTTCAAGTACGGATGGCAGATAATGGAAAAATATAACCATCAATTAAATCCCATCAGTTTTGATATCGTCTGAGGTGACGGCAATGTTCCATATGTTTTTATTTTTAAAACGGTTTATGGCTGTTGTTCGTCGCGAAAATATTTTCAAGGTCACCGGGATTGTTTTTATTGTATTGATTCTGGGAAGTTTGGGGTTCACATATTTTGAACCCGGACTGAGTTTTAAGGATTCTATCTGGTGGTCCATTGTGACAATGACTACCGTAGGTTATGGTGATTTCTATCCGACTACGACGGCGGGACGTATGGTTGGTATCGGTGTGATGGTGCTTGGAATCGGTTTTTTGGGAATCCTTACGGCTACTATTGCTACCATTTTTATTGAAAACAGGCTGTTGGAGAATAAGGGAATGAAATCGACGGACATGAAGGGTCATTTTGTTATCTGCGGATGGAATTTCAGAGGTAAAGAAGTCATCGAGGAGTTTCGTAATGATCACAAAAGCAAAGATGCGCCCATTGTCATCCTGGCAGAAATAGATGAAAAGCCGATTGATGATCCCGGGATATGGTTTATTAAGGGGGAGGTCAATCAGGAAACACTTAAAAAAGCCAACCTGGAACATGCTTCCTGCATTATTGTGATTGCAGATGACAAACTTGATGCCTATGCTCGTGATGCCAAAACGATTTTAAACACCATGGCCATAAAAAATTATTGCCCTCAGGTGTATGTCTGTGTAGAACTAATGGATTATAAAAATGTCGAACACTGTCAGATGGCGGGTGCTGATGAAATTATCGTAGCAGGAGAATTGAGCACTAATCTATTGGTCCAGGCATCCTTGGATCACGGGGTAACGCGTGTCGTCAGCGAGTTGGTCAGCAATCGTTTCGGGATGGAATTGTACAAGATAAAAGTTCCGAAGAGCCTTATCACCAAAACGTTCTATGAGGCAATGTGTCAATTGAAAAGTGAGTACGGTATTCTTTGTATAGCGGCAGAGGAAACCGCGAATAAAAAATTTCTTGCCAATCCCGACAACGAGTATGTTTTAAAAGAAACGGATAACCTTTTTATTATTTCTCCGGAAAGACCTCGTATTTCGTGACATCATTTTGAAAAACCAATACAATGCCGGCAGAAATGTTTTGTATGCAAAATTAACTTTTTCGATGGAGGTGTATATGAAGGAAAAATTCGAAATGATCAAATCGTATATTTATGATATGGGTATGATCATCACCAGTGAAGATGAAGCAGAACAGATGATAGTCGTAAACGATGAGGAAAACGGAATTAAAGACCTTGTTATCGACTGTGAAGAACCGATTCTGGTTTTTGAGCAAATTATCATGTCTATACCCGCCGAACCCGGAGAGTTGTTTAAAAAACTCTTACAAATGAACCGCGATCTGGTGCACGGGGCGTTTGTGGTGGATGAGGACTGCAAATATGTAATTTTTAGAGATACACTTCAGTTGGAAAACCTGGACCGAAATGAACTAGAGGGCTCTATTCAAGCGTTGAGCCTGGCCCTTTCCGAATATGGCGGAGAATTACTGAAATATCATCATTAACATTTCAGATACGTATGTTTAAAAAAACAATAAAATTAATATAATACTCGCAGAAATCAGATAATTTCCTTTAACTTGAATATCGAGTTTAAGGAAACCCTATAAAAACGTTGAGGAGGATACATATGTCGATTTTCAGCCGAATTTTCAAAATTGGTCAATCTGAGGCTCATGCCGTCGTAGATAAATTCGAGGATCCGATCAAAATGACCGAACAGGGAATCCGTGATTTGAAACGCGATCTTCAAGGAGCCATGCAAAGCCTGGCAGAGGTTAAGGGGATTGCCATCAGGACCCGCAAAGAAGCGGACAACCAAAAGAAACTGGCAGCGGATTATGAACGAAAAGCCATGCTGTTGCTTCAGAAAATGCAAAGCGGCGATCTTGACCCGGTCGAAGCCGAACGGTTAGCGACCGATGCTCTTTCCCGCAAAGAGGAAACAGCAGCCGAAGCCAACCGGTTGGACCAGGAGGCTCAGCGCCATGAAAATATGGCCTCACAGTTGCAAGGAAATGTGAGCAAAATCAAGTCATCCATCACCACATATGAAAATGATCTCACTACTCTCAGGGCAAGAGCCAGAACCGCGGCATCGACAAAGAAAATAAATCAACAGCTTTCCAGGATTGATTCTTCCGGTACCCTCAGCATGCTGGAAAAAATGAAAGCCAGGGTTGAAGAAGATGAATCCCTTGCTATTGCGTATGGTGAAATGGCTAGCCAGTCTACCAGTGTGGACGATGATATCAACAAGGCTCTCGCAAGCGGTAAAAGTATTTCATCATCGGAAAGACTTCTTGAATTGAAGAAAAAGATGGGGATCGAGGCATAACAGCCTTGCTTCAGCATGGATAATTCAAAGGAGATATCATGGGATGGAAAGATCTTTTTAGAAAAAATAAAAAACAATCACCTGAAACGGATCCATTAAAAGATTACCATCTGAAAAAGTTGGAACCTGGGTACTATGTGGATTATGACATGAAAACCTGGCAGGTTACATCTCATGATATCTACGAATGGGGATCAGGGGATATTACTCATGAATGGCAGTTAAAAAGTGCCGATGAAATCATTTATCTTGAGTTGGAATCCGATGATGAAGATTACTGGAGCATTAGTCGAAAAATCGCCTTCAGCAGACTCGGCAATGCAGTAAAAAACTATCTGATGAAACATGATGATCCCCCGGATGAAATCAATTTCGAAGGCACTTTATACTATTTGGAGGAAATGGGCGGCGGAAAATTTTTAAAAAACGGCACCGGCTCCGGTAAAGAATTGTTGAGCTGGGATTATGAAAACGATTCCGGAGATAAGCTGCTTTCAGTTGAACAATGGGGAGAAGAAGATTTTGAAGCCTCGGTAGGCTATCCGGTAGAAGAATATCAGTTTTTAAACATTCTTCCCGGTAAAAGGGAAGACCTTTAAAAAGATGGTGAAAAGGTGCCAGGTGATAGGCATCAAGCTAACGACTGTTGGGTGAGTAAGAAGTGCCCGATCGAAAACCGGGATTTTTCGTTCAGGCACTAAGTAACTGTTTTTATTCTAACCCGCAGAATAATGAACATTATCTTATCTTCGATAACGGGTGTAAATCAAGGCTGTTGGAACAGGGTGCCAATGAACATTATCTTTCTTTGATAACGGGTGTAAATCAAGGCTGTTGGAACAGGGTGCCAATGAACATTATCTTATCTTCGATAACGGGTGTAAATCAAGGCTGTTGGAACAGGG
>JAGYNR010000066.1 GCA_018399715.1 Desulfobacterales bacterium
GCAGATATTGGCGAAAAAGACAGTTTTCGTTCAGGCACCATTTATCAAAAAGACCCCAACTGGAGTCTGTCATGTCACCTGTGAATCATAGGATGAAAAGACCGTGCTTCTTAAAACCTATACATCTGATGGATGTTTTGCTCTTGGTTCTCTGGACAGGGATGGTCCCCCATGCTAGCGCACAAGGTTCTTTTGTAACGGGAGATAATCAGAAACATGAAACAGCTAAACAAAGTGTTTTTGGCGTCTGCCCGCCCTTTCATCTTTTGGATGAAGACGGAAACCGGATTGATCCGTTAAACGGATTCAATGCCCAAAGCCCTTACTCACCGAGGATGACATGCGGAAAATGTCATGACTATAAAAAGATAACGGAAGGGTACCACTTCATGCAGGGAAAGGGGGAATCACCGACACAAGACTAGGCAAAGCGATGCCGGTTGGCTACAACGCCGGGTAATTTTGGCGGAACCTGGTGTTCTCCGGCGCCGCTTTACCGATATCTTTCTCCAAAAAAAAACCGGAGTCCAAAAACAATGAATATGACATCTTTCAGTTTTATTACGGTTTGGTGCGTTGATTGCCATCCGGGAGGATCCCTGGAATTTGATCGTGAGGGAAAGCGATACGATCGTTGGATGACCGATCCTGACAGCGGGCTGAATCCCGAAGCCGGCAATGGGTTTGATGGCGACTATTATCAGGCCCGGTGGAGCGAAACTGGTGTCATAGAGGCCGATTGTCTCCTTTGTCATCTTCCTGAATATGACATGGAAGCCCGCAAGATGCAAATTAAGAAACTGAACTTCCGATGGGCGGCCGGGGCGGGTGCAAGATTCGCTTCTGTGACCGGTTCCATTGCAGAAAATACGGTGCCGAAGATTGTCTGTGACAAAGATGCTTTCAATGCCGACGGCACGATCTCACCCCATATCATACGCGAACCTCGGAATGAAACATGTCTTTCGTGTCATGCAAAACCGGGATGGAAAAAACGAGGGGCTAATTTTCGTCCCCGGACCGAGGTTCATCTTCGTGCCGGTTTCAAATGTGTGGACTGCCATCCGGCCGGCAAGTCCGCTGAGGATGAACGCATCCGGGGAAAGGGACTACACCAGTTCGGCAAGGGAGATGATCCCGGTGGCCATGTGCGGGATGATCTGGACAATACCGGCCGGGATTGTAATTTCTGTCATTCAACCGGCAAGCTTGGAGCGCCCGTGGCAAAACACACCCGGCTGCCCGGGTTACATCTGAACAAGATTGCCTGCCAAACCTGTCATATTCCCGAACGTGTGATCAAGGCGGCTTTGTTTCAGGCAGGCGATGTATTCAATCCAGGTGCGCGGATCCCCACTAAGGGTAAACATCTGTGGACTTTTTACGGCCCGGACATGGCATATTGGAACCACAACGGGGATCTGGAAATGATGGGATATTACGATAAACCTACAGATTCTTTTAGACCGGTACTGGTTCGTTATAAGGGTAAAATTTATCCGGTGAATCGGGTACATAGTGCGTGGCCAGCAATTCAGTCGGATGGACAGGACGGCCTGATGCAGCCAAAAATGGGTGATATCTACAAAATACGGTTTGGCTGAACGGTTGGCACATCTGGTAGGCGTAGTCGCCTTTTTGTTTTTAGCCGTCACCGGATTGTCGTTTTTGTTTGGTGATGCAAGTCCCCTTGGCGTCGGCGCTTGTTTTGTCCATGCCGTAGCCGGGTTTGTATTTGCAGTTGCTGTGATTGCTAGTGTTTTTCTGGGTGCAAGCGAAGCTCGTCCGGTGGGCTGGGACCGCGAATGGCTCCGCAGGTACGGGGGTTACCTGGGTTTTCAGGGCACACTTCCCGCCGGCAAGTTGAACGCGGGTCAAAAGATATACTTCTGGTTCATTGCGACAACCGGGATCGTTCTTTTTTTAACCGGAATTTTGATGTATTGGCACGAAATACTTCCCGGCTGGCATTCTCTGATTTATACTCTGCACGATCTGTTGGCAATCTTCGTTCTTTGCGGGGTCATTTTACACTTTTATCTTAGCGTTGTGGTGAATCCGGGGTCGCTCGGAGGAATGATCGACGGCAGCGTAAGTGTATCATGGGCACGGAAGCATCATCCACTCTGGTCCCAGGAAACCCGGGAGAGAGAAAAATTTTAGAGGATGGGCAAGACATCTCAAAGCAAATGAAATCGAAGCATATTCCGCCGGGATTGAAAAACGCAGTCTCAATCCATTGGCCACCAAGGTTATGGTGGAAGCAGGTGTAGATAAAGGAAGAAGCCTTGATTTTTTACCGGCGGGTGAGTGATGAAATCCTATCTTATATCGAGAAACTACCGCATGTTCTGATGGATATCAAGAACAATATAGCGAACCCTTAAACTTGAATATCAGGTTAAAATTTTTTTAAATAGTCATTTTACAATATTATTTACAGGTATTATATTTATTAAAAAAGTTATCTATCAAAATTTCTAAACGTAGAATATTTTAGGTGATTGTTGCCGTACGCATCGTTTACTTATTTGAAGAGTGAAAGAAGTTGATGATAACATTGGACTGAAAAGTAAATTTTTAAAACTTACTGGAATTGATTGATGACAACAGACGTTAACGATCTTGTATTGATTTATTTAGACAATAAACCATTATCTTATGCCCGGATTGAGGCAATTGAACCAGATATAAAACCGGAATGGTACCAGGTAAGACTACTTTTACTTCAGTTACCACTGAGCATTGCAACGTGGATTCTTCGTTCTGCTTATATTAACGGAGCAGAGTTTACCATGGGAGGTAAACAAATGCGGCTTGAAAAGGTCGTGGCGCCGGAAATGCCGGATCTCAGGGAAAAAGAAGACCCAGAAACCAAGAGATCAGAAACTGATAGCCATGAAAACATAGCGGATCAAAAACCAAAAATTATATCCCTGAAGGATTTCAAAAAAAAATAAGTATATATCCAAACCTTACCTTTAAAATAACCAAAATCCAAGATGAACAAAAATTATTTTTTTCTTGCATTTTGAAATAAAATATAGTATATATTTAGGTTTGTGATTTTTATATATTTGACTTGTTGATATTTTAATGGGTTCTATGCCAATGGCAAATTGCTGTTGCAAAAAACAACTGAAATTTTGATACAAACTAAATATAAAGCAGGAGATTGGATATGATCCATATGTATCTTCTGCCTTTTTTATTTTTATGCTTTAATTTATGAAAGTCTAAAGAGCTTTTGAGGGACCTTTAGCAGAAAGGTCAGCAAAAAATGGTAACAAAAATTTATAAAGTCCGCCTTTTTGGGCTTGTTCGTTGTATGTTGTTTTTGATAATAATATCTAATCTGTGTCTTACCGGCGGTTGTTCCTTAAAAAAGGGTGTCACTACAGAGACCCGGGAGCCTGTAGTTGTACCCGGAAAAATGCTGATGTTGCCTTTCAGGGATATGTATAAGATTTATGGAGAAGATATTACATTCAGATGTCCGCTCTGCGGGGCAGTCCATATGACTGGAAAAGTGGAGGATAACGGTGATGAATTTTTGACAGAGCAATTATTTTCTCTTTTGCAACGGCAACCCGGATTACAGTTGATAGGTCCCGGCGAGGGGGAAGGGGCAAGAGGCAAAGTTTTAACTGAAAGCTCAGAAGAACTTTCAGAGGTAGGGCTGATACTTGAAACTGCTCGGCAGGTCGGGGCAGATTCGGTTTTGGTTTGCCGGGTGTTTCGTTTCATCCAGAGGGTCGGAACCGGCTATTCAGTTGAGACGCCCGCATCGGTTGCCTTTGATTTGTTGCTGTTAAGTACATATGACGGCCAACTGGTGTGGAGTGGTAAATTTGATGAAACCCAGAAGGCATTAAATGAAAACCTTTTTCAATTGGGCACATTTGTTAAGAGAAAAGCCAAGTGGTTGACAGCAGAGGAACTGGCGCTTTTTGGACTTAAAACCGTGCTCAAGACATTTCCCGAATCACCATGATAATTATACCGGCTGTTGATATTCGAAACGGCAAATGTGTCCGGTTGCTTCAGGGGCGAAAGGATGCTGAAACCGTTTTTTCCGATGATCCATCGGAAATGGCACTCAGATGGGTAAATCAGGGAGCGGAATTGATCCATGTCATTGATCTTGACGGTGCATTTGAAAAACATCCGGTCAATACGGATGCCATCAAGAGGATTTTGAGTCGGGTTTCAGTTCCTATCCAGGTAGGAGGCGGTATCCGTGATGAAACGACAGTACGGATGTATGTAGAAATGGGTGTTGAGCGAGTAATTATCGGTACCGAAGCCATCCGTAACCCGAAGTTCGTTCAGGATATCTGCCAGGCGTTTCCCGGTAAAGTGGTGGTGGGAATCGATGCCCGGAACGGGTATGTCGCTATCGAAGGATGGACCGAGACCACCGGCATCAAGGCGATTGATTTGGCCAGAAAATTCGAGGCATTCGGTGTTGCAGCGATCAACTTTACAGATATCTACCGGGATGGTATGCAGACAGGGCCCAATATAGAGGAGACGGGTCGTTTAGCTCACTGTGTATCCATACCGGTTGTTGCCTCCGGTGGCGTATCTACTATCGAAGATATTAAAAATTTGCTTCCTTTGGAAAATAAGGGAGTTTGTGGTATAATTACCGGTAAGGCATTATACGATGGAACGTTGGACCTGAAAGAGGCTATTTTAACAGCAAAAAAAGATAATCTGTTATGATTAGCCAAAAACACTTCAGGGACGGGTCCAAAAGGTTTATGCGGATAGAATCTTTAGTGGTTTTTATAATTGACAAGTAACAACAAAATAATTATATTATTAAATTTATAATATCGTATAAATTTTTAATAATCAACAATAAATTCTTTTCATCTGAAATTTTTAAACCCTTCTTTAAATTTTTTGTTTGACCCTTTGATGATGGAGGGTTCTTTTCTTGGCTGGTTTGATCCCGGAAGACAAAATATCCGAAATAAAAAACAGTGTAGATATCGTCGAGGTTATCTCTGAAGTAGTGTTCCTTAAAAAAGCAGGAAACAACTATGTGGGCCTGTGCCCGTTTCACTCAGAAAAAACGCCCTCATTTACGGTTAATCCGGATAAGCAAATATTTTATTGTTTCGGTTGTGGTGTGGGCGGCAATGTGTATACTTTCCTGATGAAACAAGACGGTCTTTCATTTGTTGAGGCAGTAAGACAGTTGGCCCGTCGGTATGGAATCAGTATTCCGGATCAGCGGAGCAGTCCCGAATCACAAAAGAAATATCGTGAAAAGGAACAGCTATTTGCCATCAATAAAGCAGCCATGGAATTTTTTCAGGATTGTCTGAAACGACCTGATGGAAGAAAGGCCAGGGATTATCTTAAAAATCGGCGAATTCATCAGGAAACAATTGATTTGTTTCGATTAGGGTTTGTTCCAGATGGATGGGATAATCTTGTTCGTTTTTCTTCAAAACAAAAAAGTGCATTGCAGCTGGTTGAAAAAGCAGGGTTAATCGTTTCCAGGCCCTCGAAGAACGGTTATTATGATCGTTTTCGAAACCGGATCATGTTTCCGATTTTTAACCAACGACAGCAGGTGATTGGATTTGGCGGACGGGTAATGGATGATTCACTTCCGAAATATCTAAATTCTCCGGAAACGTCTATCTTTAATAAAAGCACTAGTCTTTACGGATTGAATATTGCCAGGCAGGTTTGCAGGGAAACGGGCACAGTATATTTGGTAGAGGGATATTTTGATATGATTTCTCTTTACCAGGCCGGCATTAAAAATGTGGTTGCTACATTGGGTACCTCTTTAACGTCGGCACATGTCAGGCTGTTAAAAGGTATTGCCCGGAAGGTTGTTTTGGTGTTTGATTCGGATTCAGCCGGTATAAAGGCTGCCCAGCGGGGAGTTTCTCTTTTTATGCAGGAGGCGGTTGGGGCAAAAGTGATGATTTTGCCACAAGGATATGATCCGGACACGTACATTAACGAGTTTGGCCGAACGTCATTTTCTGAAATTACTGATAATGCATTGGAAATTATTCCATTTTTAATTGAGTCTGCTATTGACCGGCATGGATTTTCAGTAGAAGGCAAGCTATCTGTCGTCAATGACTTAAAGGAGCCGATAAGGTCTATTGCCAACCCGGTAGCGCGATCGTTATATGTAAAGGAACTTGCGGAAAGAATTGAAGTTGATGAAAAGGTGATTTTAAACGCGGTGAAAACGACTGCTTTAAAAAAAAATACGACCGGCGGGAAATCCGTACCGGTTTCTGATAGAAAACTGCTCCAGGGTCAAAAGAGACAAGAATTTTTCTTAAACGGACAAAGCAAAGCAGAAAGTAAAATAATTGCCATGATGCTTCAGCGTCCTAAAATGGTAGCAGATATTATTGAAAATAATGTGCTGGCGTATTTTGAGAACAAAACATTAAAAACGATTGGCGAAACTGTAATTCAACATCAGAATCCAGACAGCCCGGAACCTGTTGAGATTTTTTCATATCTGGACACTGAAAAAGAGCGAAGTCTGGCTGCAGCACTTTCTATGGATGACGAAGATTGCTGGGATGATAGCGGGTGCAGGAAACTGATTTTTCAGTTTGTTTCCGTTGTCCGTAACCGGAATGTCAGGGCGCTTAGCCAAAAGATAAAAGCAGCCGAAGAGCGTAATGATTTACAATTAGTTCAGACGCTACTGGAAGAAAAACAAAAAATAGCGAGAAAAAACCAGAAACAGAAGATGTTGATATTGAAATCGATAATTTAGATAAATATATTTAAATATTCATATTTTAAATTATTACCCGGCGTCTGCAGGAGGCATATGTTTATGACAAAAAAATCCGCTACAGGAAACAAAAGTAAAAATCACATGAATGAAAGAGCGATTAAAAACCTGATTGATCGTGGGAAAAAACAAGGATTTTTAACTTATGAAGAGATTAACGATGTACTATCTGATGATATGCTTTCTCCGGATCAGATTGATGATACGCTGATGATATTCGATGAGGTGAATATTGATATTGTTGACAAAAATAAGGGAAAAGTAGCGGACAAGAGTAAGAAAAAACGCTCCAAAGCCACTGAAGATCCGGCATTAACTGAATTTGGAACTGTTACGGATCCAGTTAAAATGTACCTTCGCGAAATGGGAATGGTAACGCTTTTGAGCAGAGAAGGCGAGGTTGAGATCGCCAAAAAGATAGAGGCCGGTGAGCAGGAAGTGTTAAAATCACTTTTAGAAACTACTACCGGTGTAGACTGTATTGTAGATCTCGGCGAACATATTGCAAAAGGGGATTTACGCCCAAAGCTAGTACTTCGGGATGTAGATGAGGGAGACACCCTGACGAATGAATCAGAACAGATAGAAAATTTTCTGTCGACGATCAATACTATTAAGGAATTGAACGCAGAAAATGAGCAGTTTCGGGAGCAGCTTTTTACGAAAAAACTGGATCAGGATGAACAGCGAAGAATCAGACGGGGTATCAGCCGCAGAAGTATCAAAATTTTTGATTTGCTCAAGGAGTGGCGGCTTGAAGCTAGCGTGATCGATAAAATCGAAAAAATAATTCGACGACAAATCGAGTGGTTCGATTCCATGAACAAGAAAATGCTGATGTGTGCAGAAAAACTGGATGCTCCTGTAACGGAACTTCGGATGAATCTGGCCTCAACGGAACAGTTCGTTGAATGGCTAAAAAATCGTATGATAGTTGATGTCAGTGATATGGATATCATTATCTTGTATCAGGATTTAAAAGCGATCAATGACAAAATCAGTGAAAAAGAGTATGCTATAAAAGGCAGCAGCCGAACCTTGAAACGAATTATGTCTAGTGTTGATGAAGGTCGTGATAAGGCTAAGTTGGCAAAAAGCGAATTGGTAAAAGCGAATCTTCGGCTGGTGGTAAGTATTGCAAAGAAATATACAAACCGTGGGCTTCAGTTTCTGGATTTGATACAAGAGGGAAATATCGGTTTGATGAAAGCAGTTGATAAGTTTGAATATCGTAGAGGGTACAAATTCAGTACCTATGCCACATGGTGGATCAGGCAGGCGATTACCCGTGCAATTGCTGATCAGGCCAGAACGATTCGGATTCCTGTGCATATGATAGAAACAATTAACAAACTGATTCGCACCTCCAGATATCTTGTTCAGGAAATGGGTCGTGAACCCAAGCCTGAAGAAATTTCTCAAAAAATGGAAATCCCGCTGGAAAAGGTTAGAAAGGTACTCAAAATTGCACGGGAGCCAATATCCCTGGAAACCCCCATCGGTGAGGAGGAAGACAGTCATTTGGGTGATTTCATTGAGGATAAAAAGTTTATGCTGCCTTCAGATGCCGCTGTCAGCCAGAATTTGGCGGAGCAAACGCGGAAGGTTTTAGCTACATTGACACCGCGGGAGGAAAAAGTTCTGAGAATGCGATTTGGTATCGGAGAGAAAGCGGATCACACTCTTGAAGAAGTCGGGCAGGATTTTGCGGTTACCCGTGAGCGCATTCGTCAGATCGAAGCTAAGGCACTAAGAAAATTGAGACATCCGACCCGAAGCCGGAAATTGAAAAGCTTTATTGAAACTTAATTTCTTGACAAAATACTTTTCAGCGGTTAATAATAAAAATTTCGTTTTTTGGATTGAAGTCAATGATAGATGCGCATGGGCCCATAGCTCAGCTGGCAGAGCCACCGGCTCATAACCGGTCGGTCCCTGGTTCGATCCCAGGTGGGCCCATTATCTTATTTAAGGGAAGATGACAACAATCGTGGTGGTAACCCGAAAACATAAACCAAAGCAAAAAAGGCGTGGCAGAATTTACATGACCACGCCTTTTTTGTCTTTATTGCTTTTAGTAATATGCAGGTAACGGTTTTAGATATCATACAACTGATGAACGAGATTGCACCTCCCGGTATGGCGGAGGACTGGGATAATGTCGGGCTTCAGATCGGCGAACAAAATTGGCCGGTTAAAAAAATATGGGTGTCGCTGGATCCACTGTTAGATGTCATGGAAAAAGGATGCCAGGCGGGTGTGGATTTGATCATCACGCACCATCCGCTTATTTTTCGTCCGATAAAAGCCATCGATTTTTCAAACCAATTGGGAAACATCATTGAGCTATCGCTACAGTATCACACGGCGATATTTTCTGCTCATACCAATCTAGACAGTGTGCAAGGTGGAATCAACGATTTTCTGGCGGAAAAATTGGCTCTAAAAAACCTTACTGTTTTAGACGGGACACGAGATCATTCGGGGTCATCTCCATCCTGGGGGTTAGGTCGTGTGGGGGAATTAGAAACATCGGTAACATTGGATCGTTTTGTAAAGAATATTAAGGACCGTCTTGGGCTTGATTGGATGAAGGTGTCCGGAGATCCCGGACTTCAGATACAAAAAGTGGCAGTGTGTACAGGAAGCGGTTCCGGATTGATGAAATTTTTTCTGGCCTCGCCTGCACAAGTTTATGTCAGTGGAGATTTGCATTACCATGATGCCAGGGATGCCGAACAGGCTAACCGGGCATTAATTGATATTGGTCATTTTTCCTCCGAACATTTCGTTGTGGATATGTTGTCGGATCGGCTTGAAAGGGCATTTCGGCAAAGGGGCTTTGATGTCTCTGTCGTTCCCTGTCTACTGGAAAAGGATCCGTTCAGGTTGTGCTGACAAAGGTTTGAGCAATGCAAAAAATGACAAAAGATCATATGAATGTGCTGATTAAACTCCAGGAGCTTGATATTCAAATTGATGCTATCAAGGCAAAACTGGAGGATGCTCCCCGAAAGCTCAAAGATTTGGACCAAAAGCGGATAGATTTTACGGAAAGCCTGAAACTAAAGGAGTCTGAATTGAGGTCTCTTCAGAAAAAATATAGAGCATTAGAGGATGAAAATCAGATTCAGCTTTCCCGGAAGAAAAATTTGCAAGATAAACTAATGGGAGTTAAAACCAACAGGGAATATAAGTCTGTCTTAAAAGAAATCGAGAACCTGCGCATCAAATGTTCTGATATCGAAGATGAAATGATTCAATGCCTGGAAGATACAGAGCAGATACAATCGACTATCTCTGAAGAAAATGACCGGTATAAAAACATTATCAAACAACTTGAGCGGGAAAAGGAGGCAATATTAAAAGAAACTGAATCGAAACAAAAAGAGTTGGATTTATTTTCCATAGAGAGGGACAATGCCAGAAATTTGCTTCCTGCAGAATTTTTAAATATATATACAGGTGTACGTAACAGAGTCGGCCGTGTGGCAGTTATCAGGGTTGTTGATTCTGTTTGCCGGGGATGCCATCTAAACATTCCTCCTCAGATGTATAATGAATTGTATCGGTGTGACAGTTTAAAATTTTGTCCCCATTGTCAGCGGATAATTTACTGTAAAAACAGGCCGGAGGAGTCAAAACGATCGCTGGATCAGGACGAATGATCCGGAGGAAAGTCCGAACACCAAAGGACAGGGTGCTCCATAACGTGGAGTCGTGGCAACACGAAGGAAAGTGCAACAGAAAGCAAACCGCCTCGCCTGTGCGGGGTAAGGGTGAAACGGTGCGGTAAGAGCGCACCAGTTCTCCGGGTGACCGGGGAAGCTCGGTAAACCCCACCCGGTGCAAGACCAAATAGGGAAACGCTTGAGGATTGTCCGTCCGAGTTTCCGGGTAGGTCGCAGGAGATGCCGGGTAACCGGTATCCAAAGATGAATGATCGTTGTCCGGTTCAGGGTACCCCTGGTCGGAAACAGAATTCGGCTTATTGACTCCTTCGGCCATATTTTTTTATGAGGGTATCAAACCATAGCCCCGTAAAATTGTATAGATTTCTATCGTTTAAATCCCCAGGCTCCGATTCGGAGACGATAGCACAGTATGGATGTTCTTGAAATAAAAGATATATTTGACAAAACACAAAAGCCGGGCAGTCATCTTTCTTTTTTTGAAAAGGCTGAGGCATTTTCTTACGACTATTTAAGATGTTGCATATACCTGGCAAGTTCAAAAGCCCAAAAATATGCCTTTACCAAAAAGCTGTTTTCCACGCTTGCAACGACTTCACAGTTACTGGAAGACTTTTTGGATTTTCATGGCGGCAAGAATAATCGTACATGGTATTTTTACAGGGAACTTTCTGCTGCAGTGCGTCACCTGAGTCTTGGTGGCTATTCCCAAAATCACATTCTGAACCGACTCAACTTTTATGATTTGCCGGATACAAATGAGTTCCGGGAACTTGGCAATGTAACGCTGGAGTTTGTAACTTCTTCTCTACGAAAAATTGCTCCGGTGATTATCGAGGAAGCAAAACGTTTGGGAATAACCATACCCGAAAAAAGTTTCAGTCCTGATAACTTTTTTGGAGTTACAACAAATCACCGGTTAGAATATGATATTGATGATGTTAACCGGGACCAACAGAAGAAAAATATCGTAAAAATTGCCAGTGAATTTCTCTCCATTGCGACAAACTTTGATCAACTCGGATTTTATGAACCCTATGATTTTGAAAAAATTCTTCAGATTGTTCCGGATAAGGTCAATGAGGTTGAGGTTCGTCGGTTTGAGATGTTGGTTCATAACTTGCAATCCTCGTTTGATACCTATGTAATCCATGGCGGATACCATTTTGGTGAACGCAAGCTGAAACAATTACGGGGCTATTTTTCCTGTGTGTTTCATCTCTTGCAGATTATGGGGCGATTGCTTCATTTCTACGAACGACATTTATATGAGGCTGGATATAAGAATATTTACAAACAAGTACAGGATAGATTGTCCGAATTAGTGGATCCCAAGGTACTGTTGGACTGTACCATCAACTTTGGCCTCTATTATGTTTGTCATTACTTGAACATCGGGAAAAAACTGGCACGGGAAATTCTAAATGAAAATATTGAACGTTCTGTTATTCGTGCAAGTGTTCCATATAAAAGGGGGTTTCATCTTAGACCCAGTCTTCTGGTGGCAAAAATTGTTCAGAATTACGGAGGAAAGGTGGAGCTTTGTGTCGCTGGAGATCGCTTTGATGCCAGCTCTGTACTGGATATCCAATGGGCGGGTGGGAAAATTGCCAAGGAAAATATCCAGGAAGTGTTTTTCGAAGGAGATGTTCGAGCCTTGCAAGACATAGAGATTCTTGCAAGTGTAAATTATGGCGAAGACACTATGGGAAAAGATATCCCGCTTCCCCGGGAATTAAAATATTTAAGATCGTAATAAGATATCCCCGTTAAAAATTGAATCAATCACTCCCAAAATTTTTTAACAAGCCTCTAAATAGTGCCCGAACGAAAACTATGATTTTTTACTTAAGATCAAGGAAGAGGAAAATTTTAACCACAGACATACATTGATTATTTCGAGGATTAAAATTTGAGTCTGACACAGATATTGGCGAAAAAGACAGTTTTCGTTCAGGCACTAAATATGCCTGAAAGGTAAACCTAAACCTTTAAAAATTATAAAAACTTAAATTTTATTTCACTACCGTACACATTATGAAAAATGTTGATAACATACTGTAAAATTTAATAAT
>JAGYNR010000067.1 GCA_018399715.1 Desulfobacterales bacterium
TTATATCTTTTTATGAAAAACGGATGGGATCGTTGTAAAATGGTTGCATTCCATACTTCAAGTGGTATTATTCATATCCTGGATATGTTTGAATTGTCGGTGAAACCACTTTATTTAATCAGTGTTACTGAATCTGAGAATAATTGGTTGCTTATGAAATATGAACTTGAACACTTTGAACGGCAACTCAGAAAAAAGTTGGCATAATGGAAAATCATATGGATCCTAAAATTCAAATTCTGATTGTTGATGATGATGAACTCATTATCAATTTTATTTCTGAATTTCTGAAGGGTGAGGGATACAGATGCATATTGGCTCAAAGCGCAAAAGAGGCGCGAAAAGTATTGAAACAGAATTTAGTTGAATTAATGCTTTGCGATGTGAATATGCCCGACGAGTCCGGAATTGATTTAATTCGTCATGTTTTTTCCGGGTATCCTGAAATTGCCGTCATTATGATTACCGGGATAGATGATCCGAAAATCGCCCACACCGCCATTAATCTGGGTGCATATGGATATTTACTCAAACCTTTTAAGTGCAGTGAACTTCTGATCAATATCCATAACGCCCTGCATCGAAGGAAACTCGAGATTCAGGACCGTCTTCACTGCGCTGAGCTTGAAAAACTGATTTCCGAACGAACAGCCGATTTGAACGCCGCCAATGCCCAATTACAAAAAACAATGGAGGGCATTATTCAGGCAATGTCGGAAACCATTGAAAAAAAAGACCCTTACACAGCCGGCCACCAATGCCGGGTAGCTGAAATCGCTCAACACATCGCTGTCCGGATGGGCATAGATGATAGACATATTGAAGGAATCCGGTTCAGCTCAATGATTCATGATCTGGGGAAAATTGTTATCCCGGGTGAAATACTCTGCAAGCCCGGAGAATTGAGCGCTGCGGAATTTGAAATCATCAAAACCCATCCCCAGGCAGGGTATGATATTTTAAAGAAGATCAAATTTCCCTGGCCGGTAGCCGAAATCATTTTGCAGCATCATGAAAGACTTGATGGATCCGGATATCCCAGAGGCTTAATTGAAGAAGAGATACTGCTTGAAACGAAAATATTAACGGTTGCGGATGTTGTTGAAACCATGTTCCTCCCACCGGCCATACAGACCTTCTTTAGGTATCAAGGCCGCCTTAAATGAAATTTCCACTTTTAAAGGCATATATTATGATCCTCAGGCCGTAGATGCCTGTATTCAAATTTTCGAGGAAAATAAATTACCATGTGTTAAAGCGATTAACGCTTCCAAAATGATTTATGGCGTCATCGGGACACACTCCAAAAAGCGTATTCTGTAAAAAAACAGTTAATTGAAGCCTATCATCCTGATAACAACACTAATTACCATTGCATTGGTTACCACGCTCACCTATCGGTTAACCAATCCTGCCTGGATTTTATTTCGTAAAGGAGAGCAACACTTAATTAATCAAGCATACCCAAAGGCAATTTCCAATTATGAAATGTCGTTGAAAAGCGGTCTTGAAACTCAACGGCTGTTGAAACATCTGGGGACAGCCTATATGGCAACCGGGGAGCTGAAAAAGGCAAAAAATGTTTTTGAGAAAATCCTTGAACAAAATCCGGATGATATGTCGCTTTTGGCGGAAGTAGCCAATATCTGTATCCGTTTTGGCCAATTTGAAGAAGCCGTTGTTTTTTATCAGATTCTGGTACAAAACAAGCCGAATAATAAAGCAGCCCGAATTTTGTTGGCAAGGGCTTTGTCCTGGTCCGGCCGTTTCGAACAAGCTATCCTGGAATATCAGAAAGTACTGGGGGAAAACATATGAAACGTTTAAAAACCCTTATTTTGTTCTTTGCATGCCTCACACTTGTTTCTATCTTTTTCCAGGAACCATATTTTGCCTGGTCCGAAGAAAAGAGCGAGCAATTGAAGATCCCCTCTTTGAATCGGGATTCTTTTTCTCCAAAACCAGAAACGCTTGAAGTTGTACCGGTTAAACCCGGCGATGAAATTCCGGACTGGGTTGCCCGGTGGGAACTTGCCAGGGTATTGAGCTATGTAAAGCGCTACGATGACGCCATAACGGAATATCAACAGCTTCTCCGGAAAAAACCCGAGCTGACAGAAGCAAAGATTGAAATGGCGAAAGTCTTTTTTTGGAAAGGGGATCAAAAGGTGGCGCTTCGCATTTTGGAGGGACTTCCCCCCACAGCAATAACAGAAGACACAAAGATCTTGCTGGCCGATTTGTTAGCGGCACAAAAAAATTATGACAAAGCAAAACCGCTGTATCAATCCTATCTGGCAAATCACCCGGACGATCATACTGCCCGGTTGAAACTGGCAGAAATGTTGAGCTGGCAAAAAAACTATGAGGCTTCGCTGATCGAATATCAAAAAATCCTCAAGGCCCGACCGGATAATATTCAGGTGAGACGTCGGTATGCATTTGTGCTTATCTGGGCCGGCAAGCATTCTGAAGCTGCTTCAGAATTACAAAAGACGCTTGATTAGTGATGTGTCGTATCTTTTATCTGTTTAGTTTATATAGCCTGCTCTTTACGTCGAATGTATTGGGGATGACCGACCAGAATCCTTCCCAAATCATTATTTTTGAAGAATATCGCATTACAGATTTTCAAGCACGGTGGGCACTTGCAAGAATACTTGCCTATGATGACCGTACACTCAATAAATCCTTGAGAGAATATAGAATACTTCTCAACGAAAAACCCGATAATCTACTGATACGGTTGGAAATGGCCCGTGTTCTGGTCCGGAAAGGAGATTCAAAAGAGGCCCTTCAATTGATTGAGAATCTGGTTGTGCCTATGGACGATCCGGATATCATCATCGCCCTCGCTGATTTGGAAGCCGGTCTGGGGCATGCCGCCCGTTGTCGTGATTTGTATATAGCTTCGATTCGGCGAAGTGATCACCCTGAAAAAGTCAGACTCAGGTTTGCAGACCAAATGAATACATGGGGTGACTTTTATAAGGCGGAGTCCATTTACCGGGAATACCTTGAAAAGAACCCTACAGACAGAAAAATCCTCCTGAAATTAGCAGCCCTGATGAGAAGTACGGAGCGTTACCAGGAATCGGCAGGAATTTATCAGCAGTTGCTGTTTACTTCACCGGCTTCTACGGACAGCCTTCTGGAGTATGCAAAACTAAAATATGAAGAAAAACAGTATGATGCGGCCATTAGTCTTATTGAGCGGCTTCTGGACCTTAACGCCGACCAGCCGGAAGGACTTTTATTAAAAGCCAAAATTCTGCTGCATCAACAACAATATGAAGCAGCGTTTCGTCTTTATACGAAATTGTCAGAAACGAACTACTGGCAAGTCACAGGTTTGATCGGTCAGGGAAAGGTTTATATGGAACAAGGAAATGACCGGTTGGCACATATCTGTTTTTCAAAAGCCGTTGAGAGTTTTCCTGACAAACCGGAAGCCCGCTTCTATGCCGACAGAATCGATACGGTAAGTTCAAATACCTTTGTTGAAAACCTTTTGCAGGATCAAAACAACAGTGCCATAACACTTGCGAAATGGGCGAAGATGTATGCCGAACAGGGCTATACCAAAATTTCCATTAACTGTTATGAAGCTTCTCTCGATCGTGATCCACTCTGTTTTCCTTCACAAATCGGGCTGGCGGAGATGCTGGCGATTGACCATCAGTATGACCGGGCAGAACACCTATTCAAAATACTTGATCGACAGTTTCCCGGTAACCGGAAAATTCTCATCGGATGGGCCAGGACACTTGCATGGGACAAAAAATACAACGAGGCCATTGACATATACAATCAAATCCATAATATTGCCTTATCAGATCCCATACCACAGATTGAGAAAGCCCGTACCGCTGTCTGGGCAAAAAAGATGGATCTGACCTTAAAAGTTTATGGCGCCCTGTTAACGCCGCCGGTTGATCAATCGCTTGCCCGGTCATTAGAACCAGTTGCGGATACATCGGGGAACACCGATCTCTTTGCGGCTGTTCACAGCCTTACCGATAGTGCGAAAAAAGGCTTTGTCTTTCAGGGCGTTGAAGCATTCAAAGAAAGACAAAAAAACCTCCGGCAAGTTCTTTCTGCTAAAACAAACCGACAGATTGACATTCTGCTGATTCAATACTATCCGTCATTTGCCCTTCAAAAAGCGGTGTATCTTGAAAAAGAGGGGAAACGCCTTGTCTGGAATAACCGGTTTATTCATGCCTTAAATGTGTATGAAGCACTTCTTGATTTCGTTCCCGGAAATGAGGAGGCGATCTTCGATTATGCTCAGATCGAATGTGCACTGGGTCTTTGTAACCGTGAGAAAAAAACTTATCAGCACCTTTTAAATACGAACCAGCTTCACAGCCTGGCGACCAGGGCGATGGATCGTGTAAAGATACGCAGCAATCCTTTTTTCAGACTGGGGCAGTTCTACTGGGCCGAACGCGGCAGGGACGGTCTGACCGAGATCGACCGGTATCGAAGTAATCTTGAACTGGATGTCCCGATCGACTGCCGGTTTCATTTCAAAATAGGCGGTCACCACTGGATCGAACATCCCAGTTATACGGATCGGTACTATCGGGCAAGCGGTTTCAGCCTCAGTGTCGGCGGCACATTAAACCCCTATATTAAAGGAGCGGCGGAATGGACCAGAAAGCAATATGAAGACCATGAGTTGAAACATACAGACACTGGTTATGCTCATGTTTCATTTAATTTGCAGGATTATGTGGTCATCGGCCTCGGTTATGACAAGACAGATGAGATTTACAACTATTTTGGAATCATGCAAAAGACACAATCCGATTCATGGTGGGCATCCATCGAATCCAACATTACCCGCCACCTAAACGTTCAAGGGATGGCAAAATACCTGAACTACAGTGATGACAACGAAGGCCGGCATTATAAGTTAGGGGTAGGCTATTCATTTACGGATCATCCCAAAATATTTAAAGTTGCGCTCACCGGTGAATACCGAACCACTACCCATTCCGAAATATACCATTATCGCGACGACCGACTGGTTGACATCACCCATCCGTACTGGACACCTAAGGACTATTATGCCGGTGAAATTACAGTTAAATGGTATCATGATCTTTCCAGGTTTTTGTTTTGCGGCAGTCAATCTCACTTTTACGATCTATCCCTGTCGGTTTCCACTGATACGGAACATAACCCATCTGCGGAGTTTCGCGGAGAATGGCATTATGATTTTCTCAACCACTGGACTGTCAGTCTGAAAGGCATGATCCATTGCTCCCGATTGTGGGATGCAGAGGGCATCTGGGCTGATATCCAATATCGATTTTAAATGTATGAAAACAGATCCGTTCATCAAAAATACCTCCCGGTTTGTTCTTATTTTAATAGCCCTATGCATATTGCTTGCGGTTTTGTATTTGATGGTAAGAACGATCCTTTTCATTGTTATGGATTATCATTGGTATGAAAAGGGATTAGCTGTTCTGCTGTTATTTGCGGAAACTTTTATCGTATTTCATGGGGTAGGATATTTTTTGGAATTGTATCATCTCTTAATCCACCAAAAAACATTTGTACGGTCAGAAATTTCCCACCCTTCTCTCGATACTTATCCGCCTGTCGCTATTGTTGTTTCCTCCTATAATGAACCATTGAAAGTTGTAGAAGACACGATTATCTCTTTTTATAATTTGTCTTATCCCAATAAGCATATCTATTTTCTGGATGACACCCGATATGACCTGCCCGGCCAGAATACCGAGGCAATGGAGAGTTACAGACAATCCATCGATGATATGTGTCGACGAATCGGTGTTAATCTTTTTCGTCGTAAATGGCGCGGTGCAAAAGCGGGGATGATTAATGATTTTCTGGAATTTACAGAGGGTCACTATCAGGAAGGATTCGAGTTTTACAATTATGGAGAACAAAAACCGGAAGAAAAAGAGCGGTATATTGTGGTATTTGATGCTGACCAAAATCCTTTACCTGTCTTTCTGGAATCATTGGTTTTTGCAATGGAGGCTGATTCAAACCTGGCTTTTATTCAAACCCCTCAATACTACACGAACTTTGAATCCAACCGGATCGCAAAAGCCGCCGGTTTACAACAAGCAGTTTTTTATGAATACATATGCGAGGGGAAAAGCCTGAAAGATGCCATGTTTTGCTGTGGGACCAATGTGATTTTCAGGCGAAAAGCGCTATTGGATGTAGGGGGCTTCGACGAAACCTCGGTAACTGAAGATTTTGCCACCTCCCTGAAATTCCATCTCAAAGGATGGCGGTCTGCCTATATGAATAAAGTACTGGCTTTTGGAATGGGGCCTGAAGATCTTGGCGGATATTTTAAACAACAATTCCGATGGGCGCTTGGAACCGTAGGGTTGTTCAGGCAAATCCTTGCATTTTGTTTTCATCACCCCAGGCAAATGACCCTTGTGAAATGGTGGGAATACTTTTTATCGAGTACCCACTATTTTATCGGATTGGTTTACCTGATCCTGATGGTGTGTCCGATTTTGTATCTCTTTTTTGACGTTCCCAGTTATTTTGCCTATCCCGAAATTTATATTCTCTTTTTTATCCCCTATTTTGTTTTAACCATTACCATTTTTTTCTGGACACTGAGACAACGCCAATATTCTTTCAAAGAACTCATTCAGGGACAACTGTTAATGGCAATCACTTTTCCGGTTTATATTAAAGCCGCTATATTGGGATTGTTTGGATTTAAAGGTAAATTCGGTATCACCCCAAAAGAAGGAGGGGTTTCACTTCCCTTACAAGCTTTATGGCCGCAACTTTCTCTGGCCGCCATGACATTTTCGGCTGTTATATGGGGAATTAACCGGCTGGTCTATGAACGCGAACCTATATGGGCGCTTATCGTCAATATTTTCTGGTGTCTTTATCACTTTTTGATTCTTTTCTCTGTATTTTATTTTAATACCCCGGAAAAGGAATGAAATAATGACATTAATAACATTGAGAAATTTATATGGTTTGTTGTTATGCTGTATGATTATTTTTTTTTCACCGCTTCAGATATGGGCGAAACCAACCCGTTGCATCCCGGCACCCCCTGTTTTTGGAGTAGCTCTGGATGGTTATCCTATTACCAGCAACCGTATCCAGCAGGTTTATCGGGAGATGGGATTATCGCCGGGTATGATTCTTTTTTTTCTCCAATGGCCTTCTTTGCAACATCAAGACGACAACCATTTTCCAAAAGAAAGCCTGGATGCCATCTGGAACAGCGGTGCGATCCCCTGTCTGACCTGGGAGCCCATGTATTACAAGGACACACAGGAAATTATGATACCGTATACTTCCATTTTAAGAGGAGATTACAATACGTATATAGAAAAATTTGCCAAAAATGCGGCCAGATGGCAAAAACCCTTTATGATTCGGTTTGCTCACGAAATGAATATCAATCGGTACCACTGGGGATCCTCAACGGAAGCATTCGGGCCAGAAAGTCCGGAAATATATAAAAAAATATTTCGTTATGTTGTCAATACATTTCGCCAGGCCGGCGCCCATAATGTAAAATGGGTTTTTTGTCCCAATGCCGAATCTGTTCCCAACCCTGCTTTTGATTCGAGCGCCCATTGGAATTGTATCAAAAATTATTTTCCGGGTAACCAATATGTTGATATAATTGGTATTGATGGTTATAATTGGGGAAACAGTCAAACAAAGGCAAAACACGGTTGGGACAGCCAATGGAAAGCGTTTAAAACCATTTTCTCAGAAGCATTTGACACGCTGAAAGAAATTGTGCCGGAAAAACCGCGTTTTATTTTTGAAACCGCCTGCGTCCGTCAGGATGGTAACAGAAATTTATGGATCCAACAGGCATTTGAAACCATACAAGCATGGCAAATTGAAGGTCTCACATGGTTTCAGGTACATAAGACCCAGGACTGGCGATTAACCATCGTAGAAGATGCTGTATCCATTGATTTTATCAGGACAGCTACTTCTTTTCCCCATCAATGGCTCAAGGAGGTCATCCAATGAGACGTGAAGAATTGCTCAGCCGTCTTCAGGAAGCCCTGAAGACAGAAGAAAGCGCTGTTACTATTTATGCCGGACATCTGTCCGCAATTGTTACCCGAAGCGGCCTTCCTGATGAAGCCATTTCACACATTAAAAAAACACTGGATGAACTCATTGAGGAGAACAAAAAGCACAAACGGGAGTTAACCTCGCTTATTCAACAAATCGAAGGAGAATCCATAGATGTTTACTAAAGACGATTTCCTGGCATATTTTGATCAGATTCAGAACCTTGAAATCAGAATGTATGAGACCTATCGTGATATACATGAACAAATATCACATCCCAAATATAAGAAAAGATTCGCCCAACTAATGCACGATGAAAGTGACCATACCGATATGATTAAGAAGTTGAGGAGCTATTTTGAAAAATAGAACATTTTATAACGTTTATAAATAGTGCCTGAACGAAAACTAGGATTTTTCGTTAAGATCAAGAAAGACGAAAATTTTAATCCTCGAAATACTCAATTCGAAAGTAAGCTGAAGTCATATGCCGAGGCCATTCCTTTGATACGAAAAGGATTGTTTATTCCTCTCCTGCGGTTGGGGAGGACGGAACAATTTATGTGGGATCCTGGGACAATTGTCTATACGCCTTAAAAGGCTCTTCCGTGTGTTTGGCGGATACAAGCCGGCCCATGTTTAACCATGATATACAACATTCCGGTAGAAAATGTAAGTCTGTTCGTTCTTCTGAAGACACCCCATGGGTTGAGCTTCTTTTGCTTGATTAAGCCGCTTTTAAACATGAAATAGCAGATCAGGGCAGTTGCCGTGCAATATTTATATAAAAATTATGGATTCTTTTTAAAAGCTGACAGTTACTTTCCCATTCTAAAATTTGAGAGGGAGTCCACCATCCAAGCTCGTTCAAGTGATCAGTGTTTTCAAGGACCCCTTTAAAATAATGATCTTTCCACTTTGCAGACTGTACGGAAACTAACCCGTCATTATCGCCTTCTTTCTTTTTGATAATGTAAAAAGATAATTTAAGAGGCTCAGAAATGCCCCAAAAATTTTGCTTTCCTGCAAAGGTTTGAAAAATTATTTTTTTTTCACAGAATTTTTCAAATTCGATTACATCCGGGCGGTTGTTATACATATGGCATTGATCCGTCCTCAGATCTTTGAGCCCATTTAGATTCAGACCCAGTTTTTGGGTAACCGAAACCGCAAGGGAAAGATGGTCAGTCCCCCAATCGGCAAAAGAAGATCCGTTATGAGGAGTAGATATGGTGGTTAAAGAAGCGATATGTTCATGGAGGCGGTCGGAATCGCGGAACTTAAACAGCATGTGCCTCGCATCCAATCCACCCATGCTGTGAGCTATGATATTTACCTTTTCAACTTTTTCTTTTTTCAGAATTGTATTGATATTTTCTTTGAGCTGTTTGGCCCGGGTCTCGACACTACCTGCCCAGCTAACATTTGAATGATAAACCGTAAAGCCATGTTTCGTCAGCTCAGTGCGAAGTCCCTTAAAGTAATGGAACCGATCAAGTTTGGGGGTGTTATTACTGTCAATTCCTGATGTATTACACCATAGTCGATCAAAACGACATACACACCATGGGCTAACACAATGGGGTAGCTCATCTCGCCCAAACCTTTCAGGCCAGGTAAAACAGCTATTGAATATCTTGAAGTGATGTATTTTATTGGTGGGCCGTGAAGGAATCGAACCTTCAACCTACTGATTAAGAGTCAGGTGCTCTGCCTAGTTGAGCTAACGGCCCATTGAATTTTTAAAATTAATCTGGGTTTATAAATATATTTTTTTTCTTTGTCAAATAATTTTTTATATTTATATTTTTAAGTGGCGGAAGTGCATGGGAATCGAACCCACCCGGGACGGTTTTAACGCCCCACACCGGATTTGAAGTCCGGGAGCCTCACCAGAAGGCTGCGCACTTCCGTTTTTTTATCGATAACAAGTTTTAAAAACCTGTTATTGACGATTAAAAAATTTATAATATAATGTTTGTTTGTTTTGTCAATGCCTATTTGATTTGAAAATCCGGCAGCGGGGGGATTTTTTTACCAACTTTTTGGATTTATGCTCTATATCAATGAACTATAAGCCTATCCGGCAATCGCAGATTAAAGATACGGTTTTCAGGTAGGTTTTGCATCTTAAAGAGACATCGGATATGATTAACAAAGACAGGATAGCGGAAACTTTCAGGTTTCTGGTTGAAACAGACAGTATTTCCAGAGAAGAAGGAAGGATTTGTTTAAAAATTCAGAAAATTCTTGAATCCATGGGAGGAGAAACCATTCTGGATCATGCGGGCCTGGCCATCGGAAGTGACACTGACAACCTTATTGCCAGATTTAAAGGAATAACACCAGGACCGCCGCTGCTGCTAAATGCCCATATGGATACGGTTGAACCAGGACGAGGGATCCGGCCGATCTTAAAGGATGGCGTTTTCAGAAGCGATGGCACCACTATCTTAGGGGCCGACTGTAAAAGTGCTATTGCTATTATTCTTGAGGTGCTAAGGGTTCTTCAGGAAGACAACTTTCCCCACGGTCCGTTAGAGATTGTTTTTACAGTTTGTGAAGAAATCGGGCTTCTCGGCGCCAAGCATCTTGATTTCAGCCTTCTGAATTCAAAATACGGCTTTGCGCTGGATGCCTCAGATACCAATGGAATTGTTACCAGGGCACCATCTGCCAATCATTTTGAATTCAGGGTTTATGGTCAGGACGCTCACGCCGGTGCAGCCCCGGAAAAAGGTATCAATGCCATTCATCTTGCCAGCAAAGCCATTTCCGAACTGAAACTTGGCAGAATTGATTCGGAAACGACCTGTAATATCGGCTATATCCGGGGAGGAAGAGCCACCAATATTGTCCCTGATTTAGTGACGGTAAAAGGAGAAGTCAGAAGCCATAATGAAGAACAGTTAAACTTGAAAACCCAGGAAATAAAGGCGGTTTTCCAAAAAACAGTTGATGAAGAAAAATCCGGACGAGATCAACATGATGGCTTCCCGAGATTGGAGTGCTCAGTTTCGCTGGATTTTCCACGAACCAATATTCCGGAAACCCATAAGATAGTTACGCTTGCCAGACAGGCAGCCCAAAATCTTGGAAGAACCATGAAAACCAAAATGACCGGCGGTGGCTCCGATGCCAGTATATTTTCTGCAAAAGGCATTATCACAGGCGTTCTCGGCACCGGTATGCGGGACATGCATACCCTTCGGGAATCGATCCTGCTCGATGATATGGTTGAATCAGCAAGGCTGTTGCTCGAAATCATTCGTCTTCAATCAAAGGAACCCATACCGGTCGGCAATGAACAGCCATAAGATGTCATGCTGGTCTCCCCCATCCTACCTCTATCAAGTGAGAAGGAATAAATAGTGAGGTTAACTTTTAGAATTGTCTACGAAATTACGCTTAGAATCGTCTACGAAGTTACGGCCAAAATTAGAATTGCTGGCAGCCGGAACAATCGCTTGACAAACTACACGGCAAATTATAGAGACTGTGCAAGTATTTACAGCGGTTTTAAACATAATAAGAGGAAATCGATCTAAGATGGATAAAATACCAAATCCTGATACACTTAATGCGAATTTGCTTTCTGTGGGATCTTCTCTGAAAAAAGGTGTCAGTTTGAAAGAAAAGATAAAAACCAAAAGAAGAAAAGAAGAAAAGAAGAAAAGTGCCCTCAGAGAAAATATTGAGGCCATACTCGTCGCCGTTGTGTTGGCTCTTTTTATCCGGACGTTTGTGGTTCAGGCATTTAAGATACCATCGGGCTCAATGCTGAATACGCTTCAGATTGGTGATCACATTTTAGTCAACAAATTTATCTATGGTGTCAAGCTCCCTTTTTTACAAACGACGGTTATTCCGGTTTCCGAACCGAAACGAGGAGATATTGTCGTATTTAAATTTCCGGTTGATCCCAGCAAGGATTTTATCAAAAGAGTGATTGCCGTTGAAGGGGATACAGTGGAGATTACAGACAAACATGTTTATGTCAACGGTCAACTTCAGCAAAATGATTACGCAATTCATTTAGATCCTCATATCCAACGACTGGATAAAAACCGGGATAATTTCGGACCGGTCACTGTACCGAAAAATTCGATTTTCGTTATGGGGGATAACCGGGACTTTAGTTTCGACAGCCGGTTTTGGGGATTTGTGGATTTAAAAGATGTCAAAGGAGAAGCATTCATTATTTACTGGTCAT
>JAGYNR010000068.1 GCA_018399715.1 Desulfobacterales bacterium
AGGTTGTTTATTTTATGCCCGCCCGCCGACCCCTGAAGGTAGCCGCCGAGTGTTTGGCCGGTATCCGCCGCCTGTCATGGGGCCTGCATCGCCTACTTCTTATATAATTAATTAACAACCTTTAAAGATTTTTCTGAAAATAAAATCAAAATTAGAATTGCCGAATTTTTCTGATGCAACCATACGCTCTTTTTTTTCGTATCCATCATCCAAATTATCTACTTATATGCTGCCTTCATTTGCCTTTTGGTTTATTGAAATTATATTGAAAGATAATACTCGATGTTCAAGTTTTTACGTCATGGGGTGGTTAATGTCCTTTATTTAGGGGAATCCGCAACAGAAAGCCTGAAGCCATGAGATTGTTGGAACCTTATAAATACAGGGTTTGACTGAATCAATCAAAAAAACTTGACTATCAAGTGACAGATATTTTTTTTCCGATGTCCATATTGACATATGGCTTCGGACTGCCGGAAAAGGAGGTTATTATGCTAAAAGAGGCGATGCTGTATGATAAACTTGACCACCAGGAGGTTCATTGTTTTCTGTGCAATCACCATTGCAGGATCAAACCGGGAAAATTTGGAATTTGCGGGATGAGAGAAAACCGGGAGGGCACACTTTATACCCATGCTTACGGGGATATTATTGCCTGCCACATTGACCCTATTGAAAAAAAACCATTGTATCATTTTTTGCCGGGCAGTCTGTCTTATTCAATCGCAACCATTGGTTGCAATTTCAAATGCGCTTTCTGTCAAAATTGGCAAATATCCCAGATGTCCGTGGATAAAAAAACGGGGTTCAGGGGCAGGGCCATGTCGCCGGAGGATGTGGTTGAGGATGCATTGGCAAACAACTGCAAGAGCCTCTCCTACACGTATACGGAGCCGACTATTTTTTTTGAATTTGCTTATGATACCGCCCGGATTGCTAAAGAAAAAGGACTTAAAAACTGTTTTGTCACCAATGGTTTTATGACCAGCGAGGCTCTCGATACGATTCAACCCTTTCTGGATGCATGTAACGTCGATTTAAAAGCGTTTACCGATGATTTTTATAAAAAAATATGCAAAGGTCGCCTTAAGCCGGTCTTAAATTCTATCAAGTATATCAAGAAACTTAATATATGGCTCGAAGTGACGACGCTGGTGGTTCCGGGTTCCAATGATTCAGAGGCAGAATTGTCAGAGATTGCGCAGTTTATTGCCGGTGTGGACCCGGAAATTCCCTGGCACATCAGCCGGTTTCATCCTGACTACCAGTTTGATGGTAACGAAGCAACGCCAATATCAACCATGGAAAAAGCTTATGAACAAGGCAAAAAAGCCGGCCTGAAATATATTTATCTGGGAAATATCCCCGGCGAATCCGATACGCTATGTCCGGCTTGCGGCCGCACAGTAATTTACAGAAGAGGATTGTCGGTGGGCAAACAACATATTGAAAACGGCAACTGCACTTATTGCGGGGCTCACATTGCAGGGGTTTTCTAAGCGTAAAACAGTCTTCCCAATGGACAGATCTATCACCTTCAACGTATTTAGTTAAAAGGAGAAACATTTTTCTATGGGCCTATATAATTTGGATAAGATATTTTTCCCCAACTCCATAGCCGTTATCGGTGCCAGCGAAAAAAAAGGCAGCATTGGGAATGCCCTTATCAGTAACCTTATCGATGGCGGAACCTACGCTGATCTTTTTCCGGTCAACCCCCATTATCCGGAAATCAGGGGATTGAAATCATATCAATCCATCAGTGAAATCAAAAATCCACCCGATCTGGCTGTTATTGCAACGCCTATCCAGACAGTACCAGATATCATAAGTGAGTGTGTCGATCGCCGTGTCGGGGCGGCGATCATTATTTCCGCCGGTGGAAAAGAAATTGGTGAAAAAGGAAAAAAACTGGAAGCGCAAATATTACAAAAAGCCAAAGAGGGGGGACTTCGTATCATTGGGCCCAACTGCCTGGGGGTGCTGTGTCCGGGAAAACATCTCAATGCCAGCTTTGCCCCGGACATGCCCCGGTCCGGTAATCTTGCTTTTGTCAGCCAGAGCGGCGCCATATGTACAGCGATTTTGGACCTGGCGTTCAAGGAACACATTGGTTTTAGCCATTTTGTCAGTATCGGGTCCATGCTGGATGTGGATTTTGGAGATTTGATCGACTATTTGGGCAATGATCCCCGGGCCAAAAGTATCCTTTTATATATTGAGAATCTGACCAATCACAGAAAGTTTATGAGTGCCGCCAGGGCCGTTTCCCGGATTAAGCCGATCGTGGTATTAAAATCCGGTAAAAGTCCGGCAGGAGCAAAGGCCGCCGCCTCTCACACCGGCGCTATGGCAGGTGAAGATGCTGTCTATGATGCTGCTTTCAGACGAACCGGCGTGGTGCGGGTGGAAACCATCCAGGAATTATTCGACTGTGCCGAGTTGATGGGAAAACAACCCCGGCCGGCCGGAAAACGTCTTGCCATTATCACAAACGGCGGCGGACCCGGCGTGATGGCAACCGATGCTTTGTCTAAATATGGTCAGGAGCCTGAATCATTGGACAATGAAATTCTGGACGCCTTAAACCAGGTACTACCGCCTTACTGGAGCCGGAACAATCCCATCGATGTTCTCGGGGATGCATCTCCGGAACGATTTCAAAACGTGATTGAAATTTGTATCAATTCAAATAAATTTGATGGCATTCTGGTAATAATGGTGCCTCAGGCGTTGACAAAACCGAAAGATGTTGCCGATAAAGTTGTTGAGATAAAAGATAAATATTCTTTCCCTGTTTTTGCCAACTGGATTGGTGGCCGGGACATGGCTCCGGGTATTGAAACATTAAACAATGCCGGTCTACCTACGTATGGGACACCGGAAAGGGCGATCCGCGCTTTTCTGTATATGTACAATTATGCCAGGGACCTGGAATTACTGCAGGAAATTTCTCCGAAACTGCCAAATGAGATTAAATTTGACAGAGAAACTGCAAAAAACCATATCATCGGGAAGGTTGGAAATACCAACAAGTTTCTTTCCGAAGAGGAATCCAAAGAGATTCTGGCAGCTTACGGAATTCCAGTCAATGAGATGAGAATCGCAAAAACCGAAGATGAAGCTGTTTCGAAGGCTAAAGAAATTGGTTTTTCGGTGGTAATGAAAATCCTCTCACCGGATATTACTCACAAGACAGATGCCAATGGTGTGCAGCTTGATCTTCGTGATGAATCCCATGTCCGAAAAGCTTATCAGAAAATCATGGAAGGTGCCAACGAATACAACCCTGATGCCAGGATTTTTGGGGTTACAATACAAAAGCTAATCCCCTGGCCTGATTTTGAATTGTTGATAGGGGCTAAAAAAGATCCCAGTTTTGGACCGGTGATCCTGTTTGGCATGGGCGGTATCTATACAGAGATATTAAAAGACAGGGCATTAGGAATACCACCCATGAACCGATTGGCGGCCCGGCGGCTCATGGAAGAAACCCGAATCTACAAAATGCTGAAAGGCTATCGGAATCGACCGGGAGCAAACCTGGAAAAATTAGAAGAGATCATTATCAGGGTTTCACAGTTGATGACCGATTTTCCGGAAATATCCGAGTTAGATATGAATCCGGTGATTGTCAAAAGCGGAGAGCCGGTGGCGATTGATGCCCGTATCCTGCTGAAAGAAACATCTGTCCAATCCCCCATGCATCTGGTTATCAGCCCATATCCAGAACAATACGAGTTCCATGAAACCACCAGCGGCGGACTCGATATTTTTATCCGTCCGATCAAACCTGAAGACGCCTCGTTGTTCGAAGAATTGTTTCAATCGTTATCGCCAACCAGCATTTATTACCGGTTTTTCAGTTCTTTGAAACACATGTCCAAAAAAATGCTGGCTCGTTTTACCCAGATAGACTATGATCGCGAAATTGCATTGGTTGCCATTGATGAGACCACCAGTGAAGAAAAAATGTTGGGTATTACCCAGGTGTTTGTTCATCCTGATGGTGATAGAGGGGAGTTTGCAATCCTGGTAGGAGACCCTTGGCAGGGCAAAGGTGTCGGTGCCAAACTGCTGGAACATGTGTTACAAATTGCCAAACAGCGAAATATTCATGATATCTATGGTACCGTGTTGCGGGGAAACACAAACATGTTGAGGCTGGGTGAAAAGCTTGGTTTTACCCGCCAATGGGATTCCGGCAAAGAGGAATGCACGCTGATCATTGATCTTAAACAGATCGATTTTGATGATCTTCGGGTAAACGATTGGTTTTAACGATAGGAGTTGTAAATGATTGAAAAACAGGTGACGGTGGAAAACGGGATATTGAAAACGGTTGAGTTGGATAACGGACTGAAACTAAACGTGATGGATAATTCCAGGGGATTGATTGGTGACCGGTGGTATGTTTCAATAATTGCCAGGATAGATGTTTTTGTCGATATGGTATTCCAGTCTTCTGATGGTACAGATGCAATTTTACCTGATGATATAAAACAACTTCTGGGAGATTCAGTAAGGTTTGAAAAAAAAATGGAGCGTCACTTTATCGATCAGAAAGAAAAGGATGATATCAAACAGGGGTTAGAGAACTCCCTGATTGAAAGTCTTTTACCTTATCTGTCCCATCCTGAATTTCCCAAACGGTTTGTGATAACGGAATATGTAAAAGCCAAACAAAAAAGCACATGGCAACCGGAAAATTAAAAATATCAACCTTTCAGCCGGTCTACGATAATATTGAATATGCGCCGGACCGGTTCGGCAGCTCCCCATAACAGTTGGTCTCCTACCGTAAACAAGGACAGGTATCGCGGGCCGATATTTAGTTTGCGGATTCTTCCTACCGGTACGGTCAGAGTGCCGGTAACAGCCGCCGGGGATAAGCATTTAAGTGTCTGCTCCCGGTCGTTGGGTACCACTTTTACCCATTGATTTGAATTTTGGATGATCCCGGTGATATCATCGAGGGCAATATCTTTTTTTAGCTTGATGGTCATTGCCTGGCTGTGGCATCGCATGGCTCCGATTCTGACACAAATGCCGTCGATGGGTACCGGAGGTTCCGTTTGAAGTATCTTGTTGGTTTCTGCGAAGCCTTTCCACTCCTCACGGGTCTGCCCGGATTCCATTGGACTGTCAATCCACGGGATAAGGCTTCCCGCCACCGGTGCCAGGAAATTTTCAGTCGGAAAATCATCACTCTGCATGGTTTCCAATACACATCGGTCAACTAATGTAATTGCGGAAACCGGATCACCCATCAATTCTCTTGCCGAATCTCCGATGGATGACATTTGGGCTACCAGTTCACGCATATTTTTGGCGCCGGCTCCAGATGCCGCTTGGTAAGTCATGGAGGTCATCCACTCGATCAACTGATGTTCAAAAAGACCACCGATTGCCATCAACATGAGACTGACTGTACAGTTTCCGCCGATAAAATCCTTGATTCCGCTGGATAATCCCTGATCGATGACCTTGCGATTTACCGGATCCAAGACAATAATGCTGCTGTCTTCCATTCGCAGCGCGGATGAAGCGTCGATCCAATAGCCTTTCCAGCCTGAATTTCTTAACTTCGGGTAAACTTCTTTAGTATAGCCGCTTCCCTGGCAAGTAACAATAATGTCCATTTGAGAAAGGAAATCAAGATCGTGCGCATCCTTAACCGGTGGTATGTCGATTCCGACATCAGGCCCTTTTTGCCCCATCTGACTCGTGGAGGCAAAAACCGGTTCAAAGCCTTTAAAATCTTTTTCCGCCAGCATTCGCTCCATCAATATGGAACCTACCATGCCGCGCCATCCGATAAAACCTGCCTTTATCATCAATCTTTCCCGTTTTTTTTATCGTTAAAAGATACAAACTTGTTGTGTGTCATTTTTAGCATGAAAAGGTAAAACCATTCACATAGACCGGCCTCTTAAGAGGCCGGTCTTCGATGTAATATTTAAGCCTTGATTCGTTTTTTACACCGGTCACAAAAAATAAATGCCCCTTCTGCTGTCTTTTTTTCAACCTGATCAACGGTGAGCATGTTGTCTAATTCTGCGTCATTAAGATCTTCATCACTGACGCAATTCATACACAATAGTTCTTTACCGACATATAATCCTCTCACATCTTCTTTTTGAATCTCCATTTTTCAATGCCTCCTTTCATGTTGAGAACCGGTCACTTAAAGACTGGTCAAAATAGTTTTTTTATTTTACCTGTCACTATAAAAATTAATCATTACAAAGTCCTTTTCTAAAAATCAATCTTTTTTATATTTTTAATTCATATCCCTGTAAATAATCGATCTGTATATGTGGAATGTTGGGCATTTTGATCAAGGGATTTTTGCTGATTTAAACCTTGACAATCAAAATTCCCTTTGTCATTTATGAATATTCAAATCTTTTAAAGGCCAAAATTAAATAACATATAGTCATCATCTAAAAATGCAGGATGCTAACGTCGGGTTTATCGTGTTGGGTTGTATTTCTATTGAAAGTAAAATGAAATGATCAAAGGACGATTTTGGATCAGGATCCTTATCTACATTTTTTTTACAGTAGCCGGGTGTTCTTTGGCGATTTCCCTGATCAGTCTTCGGTTGGTCACCCAAACAACCTACCACATGGAAGAACGATATGCCCGCATGGTTGTAGATCAGGTTCTCAACCTGGTTAAAACGAAATATCAGGAGATAGAAACTTACCGGCAACATGCCTTGGAAGCAAAAAAACAGGAACTTAGGCACATCACGTCTGTTGTCGGCGGGTATATTGCTTCCGAATATAACAATGTCAGAAAAGGACTGATTACTGAAAATGAGGCTAAACAGAAAGTTCTCCAAAATATCAGAACATTTCGATACGGCAGGGATGATTATATTTGGGTATCAAACTTTCAATCGGTTTTAATTTCCCATCCGGACCCCAATCTTCACAATGCGGATTTTCTTAAAGTTGTCGACGTAAACGGAAATCTGATTGTACCCCCCATGGTGAAGGTAGCCCGGGAAAACGGCGAAGGGTTCACCTCTTATTGCTGGAATCGTCTCGGGCGACGGGAGCCTTCAGAGAAGCTTACCTTTTCCAGGTTGTTTTCCCCCTGGCAGTGGGTATATGGTACAGGGGTTTATATTGATGATATCAAAGAAGAAGTCGCCCGCCGGAAAAATGAGTTGATTGACCAATTACGGGAAATCCTGAATGACATCGTGATTGGTAAAACCGGATATATGTATATTTTCGACGATCAAAAAAATATGATCATCCACCCCAACAAGGCATTGGAAGGCGGAAATATTACAGGAATGATAGATCCATTGACAGGGAATCCCATTGCTGATGAGCTGATGGCGGTCAGCGGGCAGGACAACCCTGTTTTGGCCTACCAGTGGGACCGCCTGTCGGATCCGGGCAACTATGTGTATGACAAACTTGGATGGGTTCGGTTTTTTCCCGGATTTAAATGGTATATTGCATCATCGGTCTATACAACCGAGCTGCACGAAACCGGCAAAAGTATGACCCGGCAGATTCTGTGGGTAACCGGGGTGATTTGTGTGTTGGCCCTGTTGGTCGGCTATGGTTTTTTGCGGCGTATCGTCCGCCCCATTGAAAAACTTTCCAAACTGGCCCTTAAAGTGCAGGCGGGAAACTTAAACGTTAAAAGCAACATTCGTCGTTCAGATGAAATTGGTATCCTGGCCCAAGAATTTGATCACATGGTGGAAAGTCTTCGTGGGCATGTGGAAATGTTGGACAGGAAAGTGCAGGAAAAGACGCAGGAGCTTTCCGAGAATCTGTATCGGCTGGAAGAAGCCAATCGCCAGATCATGGACTCTATCGAATATGGCCGAACCATTCAAAAATCCATGTTACCGGACCGGCAGGAAATGCGTTCGCATATGGGTCAATACTTTCTTATCTGGAAACCCAAGGACTTGATCGGAGGCGATTTTATATGGTTTTCTCCTCTGGTAAACGGATATCGTTTAGCCGTAATGGACTGCACCGGTCACGGAGTGCCGGGAGCCATCATGACAATGATTGCTGCAAGCGCTCTGGCTAGGGCGGCCAATATCGTAACCGACGCCGACCCGGCTTTAATATTGCAAGAGATGAACGTCATGGTTCAGGAAATTCTCAATCAACACCTGAAAACAACGAAGTCTGATGACGGTTTAGATATCGGTTTGTGTCAGGTGGATTTCACCAAGAAAATATTAACATTTGCCGGGGCCAGAATCGGTCTTTTTTATATTAAAGGCGTTGATATCAATGAGATAAAGGGAGATCGGGAAAGCCTCGGGTATAAAAGCTCAAACCCGAATTACCGGTTTACCAACCACTGCATATCCATCGAATCGAAAATTTGCTGCTATATGTCAACCGATGGTCTGACTGACCAGATCGGCGGCAAAAAGGGATTGCCTTTCGGCAAAAAACGGTTAAAATATATTCTTGCTGCTAATCAGGACAAATGCCTGGGTGGGCAGGAAACAGAATTGAACCGGGTATGGCAGGAGTACCGGAAAGATGCGGAACAACGTGATGATGTAACAGTTTTGGGATTTGTAGTGCCTCCCGAAAAAGGAGCAGGAACATGACCATTGATATGCTCGATTTTTATAACCGGGTACTGGAAAACAGAATCATTTTTTGCTTCAGCGGTCCGATGTCCCAGGGAGTCCTTGAGGGAATCGGAGAGGCACTGAAAATAAAGATGGAGGAGGAAGAAGCCGACAAAAAGATTGTGAGAAAAGTATTTTCCGTCTTTGTTGAACAAATGCAGAACGTGATCAGCCATTCGGCCGACAAGATCAGGGGATTGCCGGAAACTGATGTGGAACTTAGATGTGGAATTGTCCTGGTTGGTCTGGAAAACAACCGGTTTTTTGTTCGCTCCGGAAACTGTATCAATAAGGACGAAGCCGAGCCATTATCGAAGTTTCTGCAGGCACTTCAACAAATGGACAAGGAAGAACTGAAGGCTTATTTTAAACAGAAACGGCGGGAGGAGTCCTCTGAAGACGGTAAGGGAGCCGGACTATGGTTTATTGTGACCGCGCGCAATGCTACAGTTCCGCTGGAATTTGATATTACGCCATTAAGAGGCGATTTGTGTTTTTTTTCCCTCAAAGTGATTATCTGAGGAAGCATATTATGGAAAATCTCATCATTGAGGCAACCAAGTCCACTCCGGCTGTTCATTTTGACGCCGAAAATCACGTATTTTCGATTAAGGGTGAATCGTATCCGGAAAACACCGCCAAGTTCTAACATCCGATCTACCAATGGATCTCTGATTACTTCGATTCAACAGATGAGAATGATATGCCTGTTACGACGATCGATATGGAGATTATATATTTTAACAGCAGCAGCTCTAAGGCACTCATGAATCTTTTTGATCTTTTCGAGGAAGCCGCTCAAAGTGGGAAACAGATACAGATTAATTGGCGGTATCATGAAGAAAACGATACTGCCCTGGAGTGCGGTGAAGAGTTTAAGGAAGACCTGGAAGCAGTAGAGTTCAATCTTGTCAAGATTTCTGAAGACTAGAAAGAAAGGTGGATGAAACAACAGAGTCTGTTTCATTTTGAGGAGAAGGCCATCGCCGATGCCGAGAGGCTTCTTTCAACCGAGGAATGTAAGAAAACTGTCCCTGCTAACCATTATCAGGATCTGCTCAAACGGTATCGGAAACTGTTTCGGCAAGTGATCAGCCTGGTAAAAATGAGTGACCGGATGCAGCAGGACCTCAACCTTTTAACGGAAGAACTGCATCAATTGGCCACAACTGATGGTCTTACCGGGTTGACCAACCGGCGGGAATTCATGGATATCGCCAGAAGGGAATTTTCCCGTGCCAAACGTCATGAAAGCGATCTGAGTCTGATTTTGATGGATATTGATCATTTCAAACAAGTTAACGATACCTATGGCCACGATGTCGGCGACGAAGTTTTGAAGGTTTTGGCCAAATCCGGTGCAGGTGTGATTCGTGATCATGACATATTTTGCAGGTTTGGCGGGGAAGAATTCACGGTACTGCTGCCCGGTACCGATCTGAAAGGTGCAATAGCTATGGCCGAAAGACTTCGGGTGCTGTTAGCGCAGACTTCCGTGCCCTTTGAGGGCGGGGCGGTTCAATTTACGATCAGTGCAGGAATCAGTACAGTCAACCCCGGCATGAATACCATCGAAACCCTTATCAAACAAGCCGACCTATCGCTTTACGAAGCGAAAAGCCGGGGTAGAAATTGTATCCGGGTATATGAAACATCGTAACACCTAAACTGATCGTTAAAAATTTTGGAAGCGTCATTACACTCAAGTATCATATTTTTTGCCACTCTCCTAAATAGTGCACTAAATAGCGCGCTAAATAGTATCGGTATGTCTGATTTCTACTTTCTTTTCTTCCAGATAAGTCTTTACCGTTGCAATGGAAACTTCATTTCGATGAAAAATGCCTGCCGCCAGTGCAGATTCAACATCTGTTTTTGTAAAGACTTCATGGAAATGTTCAGCACATCCGGCGCCACTCGATGCGATAACCGGAATTGACACGGCTGATTTTACGGCGCTGATCAATTCAATATCAAAACCATCATTGGTGCCGTCACGGTCGATACAGTTCAGTAAAATCTCCCCGGCACCCAGTTTTTCACAAATTCGGCACAACGTGATGGCATCTATGTCTCTTTTTTTCCGCCCGCCGTTGATTGTACATTGGTACCAGCAATACTTTTCACCATTGGGTCCCGGGATATTCGTTTCAATGACAGAGTGTCCGTTGCCTTCATCCGGAGATTGTACATAAATTCGACAAGGATCCACCGAAATCACAACTGCCTGCTTGCCGTAAATGTCAGAAATTGTTTCGATGGCACTGTTTCCGGTGGCTTTCCCGGTTTTCAAATAGTTTTCTGCTATCTGAACCGCCTCGCTTCCAATTGAGATCTTATCGGCTCCTGACCGGAAATATGCCGCCGCCATTTCTGTGGCGCTGTAGGTGCAACCGTTTTTATCGGTGTATTTTCTGATACCACCGCCGATGGTTAGCGGTACAAAAACATTCAGTGAGGTTTGTTTCAGCACTTCCATCATAGGGAGATCTTCGAGTGGAAAATCCCGGAATCCTGTGATATTTAGAAACGTGATCTCATCAGCACCCTCATCATAATAACGGCGGGCCAATTCCACCGGTTTTCCAAGATTACGGACATTACCGTTTTCTCTGACATCGTAGCGATCTCCCTTGGTGACCACTAAATCTGCATGATCATTGGATCTGACATCAAGGCAGGCAATAATTCGTTTGGCCAGTTTTGTATCAGTGGAGATAGTGATCGGCATCTGTTTTTCCAAGGTCATATCCAGAAAGTTCTTTAATACCGCAAGGCCGTACCGGGCACTTTTTTCCGGATGAAACTGTGTACCGATAATATTGCCTTTTTGAATACTACTGACAAATTCATATCCATAGTTACTAGTAGTCAGCACCTCCTGCTCATTCTCCGATGCCGCAACATGATATGAGTGAACAAAATAAAATTTTTCTTTACCGGATAGTCCTGCAAATAACCGTGATGGCTTTTTGATGTTGATACCATTCCAGCCAATGTGTGGCACGGACAAAGCTGTATCAAACCGCTTAACAGTTCCGGGAAAAATGCCAAGACCGGAAACATTTTGAGACTCTTCACTGGTTTCAAATAAAACATGGAGCCCCAGACAAATACCCAGAAACGGACGATCCGACTGAATATAAGATTTTAAAGGAGCAAGATAATTTTGCTGTTGCAATATCCGGATCATACTGCCGAAATTTCCTACTCCGGGAAAAATCAGCTTTTCAGCCGATATAATGTCTTCAGAATTTTTGACGACCTTAACATTTTCTCCAATATATTCAAGGGCGTTTGTAACGCTTCGGACATTGCCGGCCCCATAGTCCAATAAGGTGATCATTACCTTCAACCTGACTGTTTTTAATATATTTTGTGCCTGAACGAAAACTGTCTTTTTCGCCAATATCTGCGTCAGACTCAAATTTTAATCCTCGAGATACTCAATGTATGTCTGTGGTTAAAATTTTCTTCTTCCTTGATCTTAACGGAAAATTCTAGTTTTCGTTCGGGCACTATTTTCTTTTTTTAAAGTTATAGCATCGCGTTAAAATATATACAATTCCAATTTT
>JAGYNR010000069.1 GCA_018399715.1 Desulfobacterales bacterium
CTGTTTTGGCATGTGTTCTTTTTTTCGACGGACTAAAACTATTGAGCATCCTTAAATTTTAAGACTCGATGTTCAAGTTTCAGCAGTTCTAATTTTGACTCAAACATCAAGATCCGATGTTGAACGTTAATAATCGCTATCGAAATCGGGATCGGGATCGCTATCGAGTTATACAATCTGTCGCTGTCGGGATATTTTTTCTCTCTATTCAAGGCTTACCTTCAAAAAACAGATATTTCCAGTCAGGCTGTCAATAAAATCAACATTAACATGGCTGTATTTATCAAAAATGTCAGTTTGCAAATATCCGAAAAATTATGGTAAAGATGAACATTTAATCGCAGGAACTTGAAAAGCGATCATAAATTCTTAATTTATTTTATTTTAGATCATAATTTAATAATTTTAGAGGATGGAAGAAATTTAAATGGAGGAGTTATCTTAAAATATAATTATGGAGGAAAATCCGGATTTAAAGAAGGTTAAGCTATCCTTTGCAGACAATGAGCTTGTGAGACAGCTATTCGGTGAGCATAACAGCAATCTTAAAAGAATCAGCGATGCTATCGGTGTATCCATCCAGGCGAGGGGCAATACGGTATTTGTATCCGGAGATCTGATCAGCGTGGAGCTGGGTGAAAATATCCTACATCAGCTCTACGGACTGCTTAAAGATCGGTATCCTGTATATCCAAAAGATGTGGATTACGCGGTAAGGCTGCTGAGCAGCGATGATCGTATTCGGTTGAAGGATTTTTTCCTTGACACTGTTTATATAACATCCAAGAAACACACCATCACACCAAAAAGTCGTGCTCAGAAAGAATATATAGAGGCTATTCGCAATTTTGACATTGTTTTCGGTATCGGCCCGGCTGGAACCGGAAAGACATATTTGGCCATGGCGATGGCTGTCGCTTTTCTTTCCAAGGGAGAGGTCAGCCGAATTATTTTAACACGACCTGCTGTAGAGGCCGGGGAAGCGTTGGGGTTTTTGCCGGGAGATCTGGCGGAAAAAGTCGATCCATACTTAAGACCTCTTTATGATGCGCTTCATGATATGATGCGCTTTGAAAAGGTTGCAAATTTTATGGAAAAAGGGGTTATTGAGGTAGCACCGATCGCATTTATGCGAGGTCGAACCCTCAATGATTCTTTTGTAATTTTGGATGAGGCCCAAAATACGACATCCGAGCAAATGAAAATGTTTCTTACCCGACTCGGATTCAGTTCAAAAGCAGTCATTACGGGTGATATAACCCAGATTGATTTGCCGGCCAGTAAGACATCCGGCCTGATTGAAGCGACGGATATTCTCCAGGAAATTGAGAAAATTAAATTTGTATTTTTCTCAAGAGATGATGTTGTCCGCCATCAACTGGTTCAGGACATTATCGATGCATATGAAAAGCTGGATAATCGCAAGAAGGAAAAAAATTCTTCCACCATGAATTCACTACTTTCTGGTTGACAATTTATTTTGTCACCCAAGACGACAATAAAATTCTCATTCAATGAATAAGAGATTTATTCGTCGGTTGAAATACAATGGTGGTTGATATCGGCAGTATGACTAAAGATAAAAAAACAAAGATCACTTTCAAACAATGGTTTGGATCGAGTCATTATGTTCGATGGATTCTTTTGATAATCGTCGGTGCCATATTTCTGGCGATTTTATATCCGAACCTCGGCGTTCCTCAAAACCGGTATGCTGTCGGTGATGTTGCCGAAAGAGATATTAAAGCGCCCAGAGATTTTTTCATAGAGGACAAAGAGGCAACCGAAAGGAACCGAAAAAATGCATTGGAATCCGTCCGAACGGTTTATGATTACAACGCTGCATTACTTCCGCTTTTAAACCGAAACGTTAAAGCGGCATTCCGGGAAATACGGGAGGTGATAACTCATAATGGATTCGCTCAAAATATGAGTTCTGACCCGGAAGGATCGACATCGGATCAAAATTTATCTAATCCCATGACGTCGGTTAATGAACTGATCTGGCAGAAAAAAAAGACATTTGATGAAAAACTGGGCATTCCGGTTAGTACCGGTGCATTTTCGATTTTGCTAAAAGATAAATTTTCCGAGGATACCGCCAATTTAATTACGTTGATTTTAACCAACATCCTTGAAAACGGTGTTGTTGCCAACAAGGAAGTTTTATTGCGTGAATCTGATCAAGGTATTGTGATTCGGGATCTGATGACCAAAAGCGAAAGCATTGAAAAAAATCTGAAACATTTTTATGGCCTTGATCAGGCGAAAACGATGGTGCGCGTCAATGGTCAGCCAATTTTAAATGATATCGATTATACGTTAAGAAACTTAATTGTCGATTTTTGTCAGAGGCTTATTCAACCCAATATCACGCTCAATCGCAGTGAGACTGAAGAGAGAAAACAACAGGCGATAACTAATATTAAACCGGTTCTTTACATGATAAAAGCCGGAGAAATGATTCTCAGGGAAGGAGAACGCGTTACAGAGCTACAATTGTTGAAGTTAAAAACGCTCCGCTCGCGAATCAAGGAAGAACAAATTTATGTGTCGGGTATAGGCGCTACTATCCTCCTGGTAAGTCTTCTGATGGTCATGTATCTGCTGAATGTAGACCGTCAAGTCCTAAATGCTGGAAATCACAATAAAAATCTTCTTTTTATCGCTGCCGTACTGGTTACAATTGCCATTTTTTCCGACATTTCTGTTTCTGTGACAGATAACCTACCCGGAAACCTTCCCTATTCCATTGAGTCCTCTTCAATCGCCTTCGGAGTACCTGTTGCTTCTGGAGCCATGATCATCTGTCTGTTTCTGGGACTTGAAATTGCTGTTGCATTTTCCCTTATAATGGCTGTGTGTGCCGCCGTTATTTTTGGCAACCGGTTTGAACTCTTTTTTTACTTTTTTTTAAATAGTACCATGGGAGTTTATTGGATTCAACACTGCCGTGAGCGAAAAGTATTTGTAAAAGCCGGACTTCAGATAGGATTATTGAATATTCTTCTGGCAGTTGCCATTAATTTGTTTATTGGTAATTTAATAGATTTCAAGCTTGTCTGGGATGTAATGTTCGCATTTTTGGGCGGAATCGGCGCCGGAATTATTACCGCAGGTATGGCCCCCTTGATAGAAACCACATTCGGTTATGCAACCGATATCACTTTACTGGAATTATCAAACCTAGAACAGCCGATTCTCAGGCGTCTGATGTTAGAGGCTCCCGGGACTTATCATCATTCGGTTATTGTCGGGTCGATGGTAGAAGCCGCAGCCGCTGACATCAAAGCCAACCCTTTACTTGCCAAAGTCTGCGGCTATTACCATGATATCGGAAAAATCAAAAAGCCCTTTTATTTCATTGAAAACCAGGTTAATTCAAAAAATCTTCATGACAAACTGGCTCCGTCCATGTCCCGTCGTATCCTGATTGCTCATGTCAAGGAAGGAATAGAAATTGGAAAAGACCATAAATTACCACAGGTTATTATTGATACGATTCAGCAACATCACGGTACCAGCCTGATTAAGTATTTTTATGACAAAGCCTTAAAACTTCAGGGAGAAAAAAATGTCAAAATTGAAGATTTCAGGTATCCGGGACCAAAACCCCAAACCAGGGAAGCGGGGCTTGTCATGCTGGCCGATGTTGTCGAAGCGGCATCCAGATCTTTAGATAACCCAACTCCCGCCCGTATCCAAGGGTTGGTTCAGAACCTGATTAATAAAGTTTTTTCAGACGGTCAGCTTGATGAATGCGAACTTACCTTAAAAGATCTTCACATGATCGCCAAAAGCTTTAATAAAATTCTCAACGGCATTCATCACCATCGTATCGAATATAATGAAAAACCGGAGCAAACTGACGGGAAAAGGAAAAACGGAAAAGTAAAAAATGGCAGTCTTGATAAGCAACCGGCAAAAGATAAAAAAGATGCCGCTAAAGAAGATCAGGAAGGCAGCTCGGGACGTCTTAAACGCCTTGGGTTGTCCTGAGAGCGAGTTGTCGATTCTGATTGTTGATGATCATGAGATCGCAACATATAACCAGCAATATTTAAACAGGACAGGTCCGACCAATGTCCTTGCTTTTCCCATGCAGGAGGGAGAATTTTCCGATGTTACGCCGGAACTTCTCGGGGATGTGGTAATTTCCGTGGAAACAACGGAAAAAGAGGCTGAAAATAGCGATATAACGTTCGATCATCGTTTTTATGAGCTGTTGATACACGGTATTTTACACCTTTTGGGTTACGATCATGAAAAAGATGACACTCAGGCAGAGCGGATGGAGAAAAAAACCAAAGAGCTGCTGTTGGTTTTGGGTATAGAGGCGACATCAAAATGCGGAAAAATGAACCCATGATAAGCGAACAAAAGGCAGAATTATTATCTGAGTCGCCTGAAGAAACACTTGATTTGGGAGAACGAATCGGGAGGATGTTGTCGGATGGAATCGTTATCCGGCTTATCGGGGATTTGGGAAGCGGTAAAACTCTCCTGGTAAAAGGGATTGCCCGGGGACTAGATGTGCCGTCACAGTATTTGATCACCAGTCCGACCTTTACACTGGTAAATGAATATAAGGGACGGCAGCCCCTTTATCATGCAGATCTGTATCGCCTTTCCACTGCTGTGGATTTCGAGGATATCGGGCTGTTGGACATTTTGTGTGAAGATGCCGTAGTAGTCATTGAATGGGCAGAAAAACTAACGGAGGATATTGAAAACACCTGGACGATCCATTTTGCAACCATAGATGACCAAAAAAGACAGATTGTTATTAAAGCACAAGGAGATAATGCAATAGAACTGTTAAAAAAACTTGAAAAATAAAACCATTTTAATTTATAAATTAAAGCTCGCATTAGTAATGATTTAACATTGGTTATTTTTAAGGAGTCAAGATGGCACTGATTGTTAAAAAATTCGGCGGTACCTCTGTGGCGGATCTGGAGCGGATTAGAAATGTTGCTGATAAGATTATCAACACCTATCAACAAGGAGACGATGTGGTGGTTATTTTATCAGCAATGGCGGGGGTGACAGACAGTCTGATTAGTCTCGCCAGGCAGATTACCGAAATGCCTCAGAAACGGGAGCTGGATGCTTTAATGGCAACCGGAGAGCAAACCACGGCGGCGCTTCTGGCTATTACGCTTCAATCGATGGGCTATCAGGCGCAAAGCCTTTTGGGGTTTCAGGCTGAAGTCCACACTGATCATGCTTTCGGCAATGCCAGAATTGTCGATATCGGCGCCAATCGGATAAAAAATTTACTCAAAGATCGATGTATTGTTGTTGTTGCGGGATTTCAAGGCTGTGATGCCGAAGGAAATATCACTACTTTAGGACGCGGGGGATCGGACACGTCGGCTGTGGCTATTGCAGCCGCGATTGGTGCGGATGCCTGCGAAATTTATACGGATGTTGACGGGGTTTATACGGCAGACCCCAATATTTGCAAAGATGCACGAAAAATCAGCAAAATTTCATATGATGAGATGCTTGAGATGTCGAGCCTTGGGGCAAAAGTCCTTCAGATTCGGTCAGTTGAATTTGCCAAGAAATATAATGTCCCTGTACATGTGAGGTCATCTTTTTCCGAGGAGGAGGGAACCATGGTTATTAATGAAGATACCGGAATGGAGCGTCTAGTTGTTTCCGGTGTAACTTATAAAAAAGATGAAGCTAGAATTACTGTCAAGAAAGTTCCGGATCAACCGGGTGTTGCGGCCAAAATCTTTGGCCCCATAGCGGATGCCGGTATCAATGTAGACATGATTATCCAGAACACACGCCAGGGTGGCCAAACAGATCTTACCTTCACGGTTCCCCGTACTGATTTGAAACAGGCCCTGGAAATTGAAAAGAAAGTCGCGGAGCAAATCGGAGCCGAGGATGTTCTCGGCGATGATACGATCGCAAAAGTATCCATCACCGGGGTGGGTATGAGAAACCATTCCGGTGTCGCCGCCAAGGTATTTTCCACCCTTGCCAAAGAAAATATCAATATTCTTCTGATCAGTACTTCTGAAATTCGTATTTCCTGCGTTGTTTCAGAAAAGTATGCGGAATTGGCTGTACGGACACTTCATTCGGCATTTAACCTGGGTAACGCAAACCAGACAACATAATCGCAAAAATATCAATAAGCAATATATTGAAAAAATTCGATCCGGATCAATTGCTTTTGGCGCTGTTTTTAGCCGTAGTGATATTGATCCTTTTTTTCTGGAGATATTATCATTAATTAATCGGGAAACAACAATACGTGGTATAAAAAACGCCGGAAATCATACACACCAAGGCTCATTGATTTTACTGCGATACAGCGATATGGGGATGTTTCTGAACCAGACTACTTCTAAATCCTTGCGGGTTGTCAATCCAGACAAGTTTCAAAATTATTCCTGCATACAACATTATCCAAATTGAAACTATCGAAATAGTGAGGGCCTAAAAATGATAAGGGCAAAGCGTTCCGTTTTACTGTTTATTATCAGTGTATTTATTTTGTTTTTTCTTTCAGCTCACCCTTTGCCCGCAGCTCCCTTAAACCTGCATTATCAACTGAGTCCACTGTCAGCCACCAATCATAGGATTTCAGTGCCAAAGGAAGCTGCCTTAATGGCCGCCCAAATAACTCGTGGTGACGGCAATCTTGACTTGTTTTTAAAAAAAGGAGCGCCGTTAACCGGAAGTTCTTTATCACAGATCAGGGAAGATTCTGATATTTATGTTGATACTGATGGCTGGCAGGAGATTTTAGCAATCAACCCGTCAAGTTCACCGAAGATCAGTAAGGGAGAATGGTACCTGGCAGTAGTTAATCTCAATGAACATCCGACGCTTTATACTGTTTCAGTTTTTCTGGAACCGCAGACGGAGGCCATGACAAACCTGTATTTTCCTTATGTTATTGAATATAATAACTGGGACACAAAGATTTGCCTTCTTAACTGGAGCAGTACAGAAACTATCAGCGGTGAATTGACCGCCTACGATCGTTCCGGAACAAAGCTGACCGGTTCCCAACATCTCAGCATAGCCCCTAATGTCCGGCTGGAGTTACAGGATAGCGAGACCTTTCCACAACCCGAAAATATCTATTACATGATTTTTTCTTCGGCAACAAAGACTGCCAAAGGTTATGCGGATGTCTTTATTAAGGGGGTTTATCGGACAGCGTTACCGGCTATATCGATAATTACCGCCGGTGATCTTTATATTCCTCACATCGCATCGGACAGTAACTGGGAAACCGAGCTCAGTTTTTTAAATACGACTCCCGAAAGCAAAGATCTGACACTTGAATTTAACACCGGACAGGCATTAAAGTTGACCCTTGGCCCTGGTGTCTATGATAGTTTTACGATCAAAAGTTTATTTGACCATGCCTCACAGCCGGATATTACTTCGGCTGTCATCCGAAATGCTGCCGGAATTCTTGGTGTCGAACTTTTCAGTAACAGTTCCGAGCGGATTCTTGAGGGACTTTTACCGAAATCGGATGCTACGCATATCCGTTTTACATCGGATCGTCAGCTTTCAACTGAGTACTTCCACTGATGGTACGATGTTAGACGGACTTGGGGCAATGTTGATTCCTTCGTATGCAGAAATCGCCGGAGATGAAATTATCGATCTTGCTGTTCGCGCTCTGAAACATGGTGATAAGGATACGTTTTTATCGCTTTTAACCGATAGCAGTCGCCGGCTGATTGAAGCGATGGGAAACGAATTCAGCCTGAGTTCAGAAACCGGAACATCGGCGGCGGATTTTGCCGATGCCTTGAAACAGGGAAAATCAATTTTTGGTAATTCCGGGGTTATCCATTACGAAACGATCGTTGAGGGGGAATCATTTAATTTTTATGTAGGATATGACGGCAATTTCGGCGAATGGCGACTGGGAGGACTGTAATATGAATCAATTTAAATCGAAAATTCTTTTATTATTACTTATTTTTTGGGGATAACCGATGCAGCATCAGTTTTGGCATGGGGCAACAAAGAAACCCACCCGGCGATTAATGAATGGGCTATCAACGTTTTTGAAAAGGATCTTCGTCCTCTTGATAAACGTCTTGCGGCTACCCGTCTGGATGGCAAAGAATGCTGGGGGACTGCCCGGGATCCCCAGGATGGAACGGCCAATACAACACAAAGCATTGCCGTTAAGCGTAAAAAAAGCTTGGTCCGGTGGATTATTGATGGTGGCTTTTCCGCAGATGAGCCGGAAATCTTAATGGAATTAAGGCATTTCTATGATCCGAAAAATCCGGCTACCCCGTGGCTTACGGATACCCATGGCGTGGCCGACTGGGTCGAAAGTTATGTGACACCGGAGAGAGGAATTCCTGAGATTGATGCGGTAAGCTGGGCTATCGATAAAGATGATCACGGCGATGATGGTGCTTACGGGGTTCAGGATTGGATTTCCATCTCTCAGGATTACTCTTGGTATGATGCAAAAAAATATTTCAAGAAAGCATTGGCCAATGAAAGCCGTGATAATATAAATTACGGAAAAGCGTGGCGGGCTGTAGGCGAGGTAATGCATATGATAGCCGATATGACGGTACCCGCTCATGTACGCAATGATGGCCATATGTGGTCGGAACCATTGGAAGCCAATACCGATCGCAGCCGGGTCAACGCCTGTGCAGAATATAAACCTGCCACATCGATTAATTATGAAACGGGTATGGAAACCCTTATGCGGGCATTGGCGCTGTGGACCAATGAAAACTTTCTCAGTCAGGATACGGTACCTCTGCCCGGAAGCACTACGACCGCCAACGGCCAACCATCCTATTCATCGCCAATTCCGACAGAAACCACCGGAAGTTACGAATATCGCACCGTTGATGGTCAAAACCTGAAAATGGCCCGTATCGGAAAAGCCGGCCTGATTGGTCGGTTCTGGAGAGGCAATAATGCCTCCCAAATGTACCAGGTTGATGACACAAATGTTTTGAGATCCCAGCAGTCAATTCTGATTCCTACTGCGATTCGGGCATGCGCCGCGGTTTTGAAGCGTTTCTTGCCCCGGTTTGAAATCAACGCCGAAGTTTCCCAGAGTCCCGATGTGGCCGGAAGTTCATATTACTCCATTTACGGTGAGGTCAAACAGATATTTTGGGGCACCGACTGGAACGACAACCTGACAATTAAAAACGGCGTGTACCTGGTTATCAACGGAGAGGCAACCGCCATTCCCAAAAGAATTGCCGGTGGTGATTTCAACCAGTTCAATCATGATTTTTCTGCTCAGGATAAGGATGAGGTCTGGTTGCGCTACGACCTTGGCGGATATGTTATCGAATCAAATAAAATTACAATCGCCGGTACTACTGAATCTGATGTGCAATTTACCCAGACCTGGAATGAAGTCCATGTTCCGACCTCGAATCCTGAGGAGGCGACAATCACATTTACCGTTCAGGGAAGCGCCTCGGTAGAAGCTGTTAAACCGGTAGTCGAATTTGACAAGCATAATACCTTCGAGGATAGGAAAATCATTCAGATATCTCATGTAAAAACTAGTGAAAAAGTAATGGTCAAGGGAACCCTGACACCAACACTTTCCACAGTCAGTATTTCGCCATATGATGTTTTCCATATGATTAAATATTCCTATTTCAATCCAAAACTGGTACGCTGTCGGGTGCCTATTTTTTTTCAGAACATACAGGAAGACAATATTATCGAACGTTATGACGGATTTAATTTTTCATGGACGGCACCGTCCGATATATACTGCGAAACCTATATTTATCTGATTTACGATCTTCAAACTGAAGAATATAAACGCGAAGATAAAGACTCTCCTTTTGTTCTGGAAAAGACTAGTGATAGCAAGACGGTAAAATTTTATCTGCAACTCGAACTGAAAAGGGATATTATGGAATGGGAGGATTATTAAATTGAAACAGGAAAAAGAGCAAACTCATAAGAATTGATCCTGCTTTTTTTAAAAGGGAGTAAACTTGCTGGCAAAAGTTTTAAGCAGCGCAGTGATCGGTATCGATGCCTGCCAGGTCGAAGTAGAGGTCGATATTTCTCAGGGACTTCCGGCGTTTACCACTGTCGGACTTCCTGAAACATCCGTAAAGGAGAGCAAAGAGCGGGTAAAATCTGCTATCAGCAATTCGGGATATGATTTTCCTTTTGATAGAATCACAGTGAATCTGGCTCCGGCCAACATTAAAAAAGAAGGAACCGGATTTGATCTGCCGGTTGCCCTGGGAATACTTGCAGCAACCGGGGTAATTCCATCAGAAATTCTTCGCCGGTATATGGTTTTAGGTGAACTTTCTCTGGACGGACGGATTAAACCTGTCAATGGGTCATTACCAATGGCGATCACTGCCCGTGATGCCGGATATAAAGGAATTATCGTACCTTATGATAATCGAAGGGAAGCAGCCGTTGTAAAAGAAATTTCGGTATATCCGGTCAAAAACCTGCCGGAAGCTGTCGATTTTCTGAGGGGGTCTTTGGACATTTCTCCCGAGTCGTACATTTCCCAATTGGAAATGATTGACAAGATATCATATGAAATAGATTTTTCCGAAGTCATGGGGCAGGAACATGCCAAAAGATCCATCGAAGTCGCTTGTGCCGGCGGACATAACATCATTATGATCGGGCCTCCCGGTTCCGGAAAAACCATGATTGCAAGACGCATTCCGACAATTCTTCCGCCCTTGAGCTTTGAAGAAGCCATTGAAACCACCAAAATTTACAGCGTTGCCGGCATGTTGAAAAAGGGTGAGGCAATGATCACCCGGCGCCCTTTTCGCGCACCGCATCACACCATCTCCGATGCCGGTCTGATTGGAGGCGGACGCATTCCAAAACCCGGCGAAGTAAGCCTGGCCCACAACGGTGTTTTATTCCTCGACGAACTGCCTGAATTTAAAACCCATGTCCTGGAGGTCCTTCGGCAGCCTCTCGAAGATCAGCGGGTAACCATCGCCAGGGTAACCACCACGATCACCTATCCATCCAGCCTGATGCTGGTTGCAGCAATGAATCCCTGTCCGTGTGGTTTTTACGCGGACCCCCGTCATGAGTGTACCTGCACAAAAGCGCAAATTAACCGGTATCGGTCAAAAATTTCAGGACCGCTGCTGGATCGTATTGACATCCATGTGGAAGTGCCGGCAGTTCCCTATAACGAACTTACCGGCACTACCCCTCAGGAATCCTCAGAAAACATACGACAGCGGGTAATGAAGGCCAGAGATTTTCAATCAAATCGTTTTTCCCGCACGAAAATTTTCTGCAACGCACAGATGGGTAGCCGCCATATCCGAAACTTCTGCCGGCTTAATGCTTCATCAGCCAAACTTCTTGAATTTGCTGTCGAAAAATTCGGTCTTTCAGCCAGAGGATACAACCGAATTTTAAAGATTGCAAGGACTATAGCGGATCTGTCAGGTTCAGAGACCATCAATGAGACTCATGTTTCAGAAGCTATACAATACCGTTGTCTGGACCGAAGCAACAGCTTGTAATATCACCATAACCAAAGGCAACAAAAAATGTATCACTGGCTTCCCCGGAGAATTGAAGCGCATGTAAAAATCCAGTGCAGTGACTCGATAGGTCATCCCCCTGTTCTTTTACGTTTCAAGAAGCTTCCTCATAGGTCACACCAAAAATCGTATCCGAGAGCCATTTCTTGAAACCGGAATTGTCGCTGAACTGCTTGAACAGTTCTGTGTGGTCGGAGAGCATTTCGATGACTACCTTCTGCAAGGCCCGGTCGTGCTCAAGTCTCGCCGCCGATTTGCTGCTGTTTTTAATCGCATTCTGGTATGCCTGGTCCGCTTTCACCCTGGCAGGGATCTCTTCGGTGATCACCTTGCGGATGCGGTCCGCGTCCTCCCAGTCGATGTTTCCAAAGCGGTCGTTGAACGACTTGATGATGTTGCTCAAATAGTCCAGCTGCGGGTCGGCCACCCGGCCACCCCCACTCATGGGCAGCGGATAGATCGTTGCATCCTCATCGGGCAGCGTGAGTTTCATGGTTTGCCGTACCTCGGCACGGTAGCTGTCCATGTCGATGGATTCGAGAATGCCTTTGGACAGGTCCTGCTCCACGGGTGCGGGCAGCTTGGGGATCAGAAAGTTCAGAAAAATCG
>JAGYNR010000007.1 GCA_018399715.1 Desulfobacterales bacterium
TGGTAATTTAACGTCTTTAATGCTTCCACTGTTTTTCGTTTGCCGTCATTTTGACGCATTCGATAGCCGATGACAGATCCGTTGGAAGCAACTTCCAGTGTATTGCAAAATAAAGTGGGATATCCTAACTTTTTCATCAAAGGACCGGCAAACTGAACAAACGTATCGGAAACCACAATTACCTGAGTGCGCTCCCGAAGCCAGTCCAGAAATTCCAGGGCCCCATCAATAGGTTCCATCTGTTCTATGACCGCCTGAATATCGGAAAGTTTCAACCCGTTGGCTTTCAGGATTTCTAGTCGTTTTTTCATCAGCACATCATAATCGGAAATATCTCTTGTCGTCAGCTTCAGTTCATCTATTCCGGTTTTTAATGCCACATTTATCCATATCTCAGGTACAAAAACGCCTTCGAGATCCGAACAGACAATTCGCATAATTAACCCCGCTAGTCCTTCCTGGCTTCATCTTCAATTCGAATCAGTGCTGGTTGGTTGTCGATTACATCCAGTCGGGTAATTTCAGAAAGCGCCTCTTGTATGGCCGCCTCATTTGCCATGTGGGTTAACATCACAATCGGCACCGTGCCTTCCAGTTTTCTGCCCTTTTGTTGTACTGATTTGATACTGATGTTATGATTTCCTAAGATACCTGAAATTTTAGATAAGACGCCCGGTCGGTCCGATGCCGCAAAACGAATGTAATAATGGCTTGATATTTCTTTCATAGGTACAACCGGAATTTCACGCACATAATCCGTTTGAAACGACAACAAAGGTACCCTTCTTTTGATACCATTTAAAAGGTTTCGGGCAATATCGACAATATCACTGATAACGGCACTGGCCGTTGGTATCATACCGGCGCCATGTCCCGATAATAAAATATCTCCAACTGCATCTCCGGTAACAGTGACGGCATTCAGTGATCCCTTCACACTGGAAAGGATATTTTGTATCGGAATCATCGTAGGATGAACCCGGGTTTCAACAGCATCTTCCTTTTTTTTGCTGATGGCAAGCAGTTTGATGCGATACCCGAATTGGTCTGCGAACCGGATATCCGCAGGGGTTATTTTCGAAATTCCCTCGATATAGATATCCTGAAAATTAATTGTCATGCCATATGCCAGAGAATTTAAAATTGCCAGCTTATGAGCGGTATCAAATCCTTCGATATCCATGGTAGGATCCGCCTCGGCAAATCCGTTGGCCTGAGCTTGAGCAAGGGCGGCTTCAAAAGAAATATTTTCCTCGGTAATCTTGGAAAGGATATAATTGCAGGTACCATTTAGGATCCCGGAAATTCTGTTGATTCGGTTTGCGACCAATGATTCCCGAATGAGCTTGATTATCGGCATACACCCACCCACACTGGGTTCGAAAGCCAGATCAATTCCGCTATCATTGGCAGCCTTAAAAAGGGAGCGTCCCTGATTCGCCAAAAGGGCCTTATTGGCCGAAACTACATGCTTACCGTTTTTTATAGCCCTGAGAATCAGTTCTTTGGCAACAGACTGGCCGCCAATCAGTTCCAACACAATATCAATAGCAGGATCATTCACCACTTCAGTAGCATTACGTGTAAAGATATCGTCTGTCAGGTCCAGCGCTTTGGCCCGACTAACATCTATATCGGCCGCCTTTTTCAAGACCAGCGGTACTCCAACCCGGGAAAAAAGCAGGTCCTCGTTTTTTCTCAGCAATTTGACAACACCAGACCCCACCGTTCCAAGTCCTAACAGGCCGATACGGATCTCTTTCATGTCACTCTCCTCGACGTCATTTTATTGTTCATTCGCAGCTTCAATACAGCAGAAGACTTTTAAAAGAAAGAAGCACGGAAAACAAACTGAAAACTTTTTTCTGTCTTTGTTATTGCATGATCTTTCGGATTCCCCGCACAGCTTGGTTGATTCTCTGGTTGTTTTCGATAAGAGCGAATCGAACATAGTCGTCTCCATATTCTCCAAATCCCAGACCGGGAGATACAGCCACCTGGGCCTCACGGATAAGAAATTTTGAGAATTCAACAGAGCCCATATGCCGGAAAGATTCGGGAATTTTGCCCCACACGAACATGGTTGCTTTGGGAGTAGGAATACTCCAGCCGATTCGTTTAAGGCCGGTAATCAAGGTATCCCGCCTGCTTTGGTAGATTCTGCAAATTTCTTCGACACAATCCTGAGGTCCATTTAATGCGATGATCGAGGCAATCTGGATCGGCTGAAAAATTCCGTAATCCAGATAACTTTTAATGCGGCTTAAAGCAAAAATAGTTTCCTTGTTTCCCACACAAAATCCTACCCGCCATCCGGGCATGCTGTAACTTTTTGACAACGAAAAAAACTCTACACCCACCTCTTTGGCGCCATCGGCCTGCAAAAAACTGGGGGCGGTATATCCATCGAAGGTAAGGTCTGCGTAGGCAAAATCGTGAATAACTAAAATGTCATGCTCTCTGGCAAAGTCAACAATTTTTTGAAAAAAGTCAGCGTCTGTCACTTCTGTTGTTGGATTGTGAGGATAGGATATGATTAATATTTTGGGACGAGGCCATGTCTGCCGCGTAGCAGAAATCAGATTTTCAAAAAAATCATGCTCGGGCCCCATGGGGATCCCCCTAACATCACCCCCGGAAATAATGGCTGAATAAGGATGAATGGGATACGTCGGATTGGGCGTCAACACCACATCACCCGGCCTGATAGAAACAAGTACCAGATGGCTCATACCTTCTTTTACCCCGATCGTTACAATCGCTTCGGTTTCCGGATCAATATCAACATCGTACCGTCGTTTATACCAGTCGGAAATGGCCATCCTCAATTTAGTGATGCCTCTGGATGCAGAGTATCGATGATTATGGGGTTTTTCTGAGGCTTCTACCAGTTTTTCAACAATATGGTCAGGAGTAGCCAGATCCGGGTTTCCCATTCCCAGATCAATGATGTCCTGACCAGACCGTCTGGCCTCCATCTTTATGTCATTAACTGTTGCAAATACATAAGGCGGAAGTCGATCCAGCCTTGAAAATTTTTGCATATCAACCTCTTAATCTAAAAAATTTTGTTAACAATAATATCAAAGATATTTTATTATTAAGCTGTTATTCAATACAATAGGAAAAAACAGATGTCAAAAAAATTGTTTTGACTTTTTCTGGCAATCGTTCTAATTTTTGAAATAGATACTAGGGAAGTGTCTATAAAATATCGAGGAGATATAAAAACATGAACAAATCACTTACTTATGCGGATGCCGGGGTGAATATCGACAATGCAAATGATTTTATACGAGATATTAAAGAAATTGTCAAAAAAACACCCCGCACTGGCGTAATGGGTGAAATAGGTGGATTCGGGGGGTTGTTTTCCTTTAATTCCGGTATGTATGAAAAACCGGTACTGGTGAGTTCTACCGATGGCGTCGGCACCAAGTTGAAGATTGCCTTTATGGCAAATGTTCATGATACCGTAGGTATTGACCTAGTAGCGATGTGCGTCAATGACATAGCAATGCAGGGTGCAAAACCATTATTTTTTCTTGATTACCTGTCTATGGGAAACCTCGATACAGATACCGCTGTTAAAATTATAAATGGTATTGCCGATGGCTGCTGTCAGGCCAACTGTGCGTTGATCGGCGGTGAAACTGCCGAAATGCCGGATATGTATGCATCGGGAGAATATGATCTTGCTGGTTTTTCGGTTGGAATCGTTGAAAACAGCAAAATTATTGATGGTTCCGAAATCGGAGTCGGGCATATCCTGATCGGTGTTGCTTCCAGCGGCCTGCATAGTAACGGCTATTCACTTGTCCGTAAAATATGTTTTGATATCTTAAAAATGGATTTGAGTACCTATGTACCGGAACTAGGACGGACACTCGGTGAGGAATTACTTATGCCTACCCGGATTTATACGGAAACGATTCGCAAATTGATCAGAGACATCCCTGTTTACGGACTTGCACACATTACCGGTGGTGGCATTATCGACAATCTGGTAAGGATAATCCCGGCTGCCTGTTCGGTTGTTATCCGGTCTAAAAGCTGGGAAATTCCGCCTATATTCTCTTTTCTACAGAAGGCCGGAAATATATCGGAACCGGAGATGCTCCGCACATTCAATAACGGTATCGGCATGATTGCTGTTGTTCCTGAAAAAGCTGTCAATGATGTTCTTGAAAGGCTAAATGCGATGAACGAGCAAGCTTTTGTCGTCGGAGAAATTGTGGAAAAAAAAGAAACTTCACCCCGTATTCAATGGGTATAAGCTATGCGTAAAATTGATGACAAGCAATCATCTGATCGCAAGTTGAAAAAGGAAGATCATCATCAACCAAAATCGTCTGCCCATAGATCTGAAAGTCCTTTGCACCGAATTCTGGTGTGGCTTGCAAAAGGAAATAAAAAACATCCCGTTTGTAAAACATAAGTTATACAAAAACGGCATCACCCGTAGGGTGTGTTTAAAATGATTTTTTTGACAGCATTTTTGTCTTTTTTTTTATGTCTTATGCTGACCCCCGTTATTCGAAGAATCGCCTATAAACGGGAATGGATCGCTAAACCTATTAAAGAACGTTGGCACAAAAAGCCTACCGCTTTAACCGGTGGTATTGCAATTTATATTGCTTTTGCAATTCCCTTGTTTTACTTTGCTGACTTTCGTTCCATTTCGTCTCATTTTGTTCCGGGTTTTTACCAGTTTCCTCCTTCCTCACTGAATGCCGTCATGTTTGTTGGAATGACCCTGATTTTTATTCTGGGATTATTGGATGATTTTCTCCATATTAATCCTCATACCAAATTGGTAGGTCAGTTTTTGGTCGCATCGTTGGTCGCTTTTTTCGGTTTTCGACTGGAATGGTTTGTGTCGATGACTCTTGACACTATTATCACAATCATTTGGATTGTCGGAATCACCAATGCTTTCAACCTTATTGACAATATGGACGGGCTTTGTGTGGGAGTCGGCTTTATTGCCGCCTGCTATCTGGCATTTTTGTTTATGCCTGAATTTCCTCAGATGGCTGTCATTGCACTGATGTTGGCGGGAGCTTTGGGAGGTTTTCTTGTTTATAATTTCAATCCGGCCTCCATTTTTATGGGAGATTGTGGCAGTCTATTAATCGGATATAATCTTTCTATGCTCTGTCTTTTTTATTCCGGTTATGGCGCCACATACACGCTTTCCTCCTATGCCGTACCGGTTATGATCCTTATGGTACCGATTCTGGATACAACAATGGTTACACTGATCAGACTGTTAAGCGGAAGAAAAGCATCTGTCGGGGGAAAAGATCATACCTCCCATCGACTGGTATTGATGGGACTCACCGAAAAAGGTGCCGTCCTCTTTCTATATGGCGTCGGTGTCATATCTGGTTTTTCAGCACTGTTTGTCAGCAAAAATGATCCGTTGACATCACCTACAGTGATCATTCCGGTGATGATCTCAATAATTTTGATGGGGATTTATTTATCACAAATCAGAGTTTATCCTGAGAAGGAGTTCTCTCTTCTCAGGGGGAAATCCTATACGCCCATTCTTATCGAAATTACATTTAAACGCCAGATTCTTTTGGTTCTACTTGATTTTGGACTCATCGCCTTTGCATACTATTTGTCGTATCGTCTCCGCTTTGATACGAAAACATTCCCCATTTATTTCAAAGTGTTTTTACATACGTTGCCCGCAGTGATCGCCTGCAAGATAATCGCATTTTTTGCTATTGGTATTTATCGCGGAATCTGGCGATATTTGAGTACAAATGACGTATTTGTATATTTAAAGGCATCCCTTTTAGGAACAATTCTCTCCTTTACGGCAATCGCTTTCATTTACAAGTTCGAAGATATTCCGAAGTGCATTTTTATCATTGATTTTCTTCTGATCACCGGATTACTGCTGGGTACCCGGGGATCATTTCGTATTTATCTGGATGCCACTAAACGCAGGACACTTTCCGGAAAGACAGTGCTTATTTACGGTGCTGGTCAGGGAGGAGAGATTCTGCTCAGAGAAATCTTAAACAACAAGCGTCTAGAAATCAAACCGGTGGGGTTTATTGATGATGATTTTCTCAAAACCGGTAAAAAACTTCTAGGATACCCAGTTTTAGGATCTTTCAGGGAACTGGAAGAAATTTGTAAGAAATTTTCGGTACAGGGACTTTTGAAATCCTTCAATCATCAGGATTCAGACAAGCATGAACAAATTGAAAAATTCTGCAAAGACCACCACCTGTTTCTCAAACAGTTTGCCATTCAACTATCCGATGTCGACATAGACCCAAAAAACACAACTATTGAAACCCACAAAAACCTGTCAAAAGATTCAAACATTTTATGATTGTTTTAGGTATCGAAACCTCATGTGACGAAACGGCCGCAGCTATTGTTGAAGACGGACAAATAATATTATCCTCCGTTGTATCCTCACAGGTTTCAGTCCATAAGCCTTTTGGGGGAGTAGTTCCAGAGCTTGCCTCAAGAAAACATCTGGAAGCTATCGTTCCGGTAGTGGAAAACGCTCTTGCAGACGCGTGTTTACAAAAAAGACATGTTGATGGAATAGCTGCTACTCAGGGGCCGGGATTGGTTGGCGCATTGCTGGTAGGATTTTCATTTGCCAAATCAATGGCGTATGGACTAAATGTTCCGCTTGTGGGAATAAACCATCTTGAGGCCCACATTAACTCTGTCTTTCTGGAGTCTGAACATCCTTCTTTCCCTTTTATATCCTTGTTGGTGTCGGGAGGACATACCGCCGTTTATTATGTTCAATCGCATACGACTTATGACATGATGGGTCAGACTCGCGATGATGCTGCAGGTGAGGCATTTGACAAGGTTTCAAAGATGCTGGGTCTTGGATATCCAGGGGGTATTGTTATTGACCGGCTTTCAAAAGAAGGTTCTGCCGAAAAAATAAAATTTCCACGTGCTTATCTTGATAAAGACAGTTATGACTTTTCATTTAGTGGCTTAAAAACATCGGTAAACCGGTATATTCAAATGAATCCGGAAACCTACAAGAACCACATTCCGGATATCGCCGCCGGTTTTCAGGAGGCGGTAGTGGAGGTACTTTGTTTTAAGGCCATACATGCAGCAGCTGCAAAAGGATGTCAGGCAATCGCAGTCGTAGGAGGTGCAGCCGCTAACAGCCGTTTGAATATGAAAATTCGTCAGGACGCTCAGAAAAAAGGTATTGATGTTTATATCCCGTCTCTTTCTCTTTGCGGTGATAATGCGGCCATGGTAGCAGCCGCAGGATTTCATCATTTGAAAAGGGGAGAAACTTGTCCGAGAGAGGCAGATGTATATTCTAGGGCAACGTGATTTGACCAACAAAGGCAATGATTGTATCAGCCTCCCCTTGCGCCAAAAAAAATAAATCTACGAAACAATTGTTTTAACTTCTTCCAAAAATTTATGAAGCAAATATCTATTTTGAATTTCCCCATGACACCGCTGTTGCTATTATCTGGCACCATGTTCATCAATATACTTAAAAGCTCTGGATCTTCTGCGATTTGACGTAAAACCTTGAGACAATGATCACATAATTGGATGTTCATAAAAATTATAGGATCACCGCAAATTTTGCATTCAATTTCTTTACCCCGCTCCGGTGCCATCAACCCCCTCACTGAAAAATAAACGATTTTATTGACAATATAGATTTCAACAACTTTTGTCTGATAAATGTAAGACAAAACCTTTTGTTTTGATTTTAACGCCTATACCAATAACAGAAACGTTTCCATTGTCAAGTAGTTCTTTAATTCCTTCAGGCTATAATCCATATACGCAATTACTGTAGAACCATCTCTATTAAATGAGGACCCTTTTCAGATAAAGATATTTCAATTTCATTGGCCAACTGCTCACCAGTATTCACCGAAACTCCTCTTACACCCATTGCACCCGCCATTTCAACCCAGTTAATGTGAGGATTTTTTATATCAACAAGTGCACTGACATTGGAACTGACAGAATGAATCCTGGCTCGCTGCAATTCCATCTTTAAAATATTATAGCTTCGGTTGGCACAAATTAATGTGGTAATATTCAACTTATATCTGGCCTGGGTCCATAATGCCTGTACAGTATACATTGCACTTCCATCTGCTTGTAAACTAATCACCGGCCTGTCCGGGCAAGCGATAGCTGCACCTATCGCACATGGCATCCCGTACCCCAGGGAACCACCAGCAATGGTCATCATTGTATGTGGCAACAATCCATGACTTAACGTATAATACGAAAAAGCAGAGGAAATGCCCTCATCTACCATAATTGCACCTTCAGGCTGGGTTGCCGCCAGTGTCTGACAAGCCTTTTCAGCAGTAAGCGTTCCCTGCGCAACAGAGGGGTAACGTCTTGCCGCAGTTACTTTCGGTGAAATTTTTTGAGAACAACCCAAGGCATTCGCCAGGCATTCCAGAACCTCTATGGGATTTTGTTTATTCGAACTGACCACAATACGCGGTTGGTCTTCCGCCAGTAATTTACTTCTGATCCCATTGTAACCGAAAAATCCTACCGGTTCTTTGCTGCCGCATATCACAACCGCCCCGTAGCCGGATAATAAATCTATTGCCGGTTCAGGAAAATAAGGAATTCGGATTATTTCCGGAAAATCCACACCTCTTTCCATGTATCCCGGAAAATTGTCAGAGAGAAGATCACAATTTGTCTGTTCTTTAATACGCGCAGCAGCATACAGGCCCTGCTGACGCAATGCCCTTCCCCCTAAAAGCAATGCCACTTTATGGTGTTTTCGTATGAGATGAACCGCCGTTTCAATCTTTTTTTCATCGATTGTATCATGGGCAAAATACGAATCTGCGACCCTTTCATCGGTAATCTCAGATTGTTGATAATCATTGGGTATTATCAGTGTAGCGATTTGTCCGAATCGGGAAGCAGTAATGGCATCAGCCAAATCCCTTGACAATGTTTCAGGAGACTGGTTCGTTTTGTACCACCCGGATATGGTACTGGAAAGAACTTCGATGTTCATCGAGAGAGGAGCATCCAAACCCATATGTTGAGTTGCATGTTCTCCCACCAAATTTAATACGGGCGTTTTCGCTTTTTTGGCATTATGCAGGTTGGCAACTCCATTGGCTAAGCCGGGTCCCAAATGCAATAATGTCATGGCAGGTTTATCCATCATTCTGCCATAACCATCTGCTGCTCCTGTACAAACACCTTCAAACAAGCCCAATATGGGCATGATGCCCGTACAGGCATCAAACGCCATCGCCAACGGTATTTCTGTGGTTCCAAAATTAGTAAAACATACTTCAATGCCAGCCTTTACAGCTGTTTTCATAATGAGTTGAGCACCATTCATATTCTACCCCTCTTTTTCAAAAAGTATAAAAAATTGTCAATAATTTATAATAAAATAACAATATTTTAAAGTCTCTGGTTTAATCATAATTTTTCTTGTTACCGGTTAAAATCAATTTTATAAACAAAGGCCTGAATTGTTTTTTACATTATTGAGTGAAAATGGTTAAATATTACCAAATAATGTATTTAATTTTACATAATAATGAAATTCATCTGGTAGTTTTTCAATAACATTTTGATTTTTCGAAGTATATTATATCAGGCAAAGTATTTGCAATTTATAAGACCAGGGAAAAGGATACAATATAGATAGTGTCTGAACGAAAACTAGGATTTTTCGTTAAGATCAAGGAAGACGGAAATTTTAACCATAGACATACATTGAGTATTTCGTGAATTAAGATTTGAGTCTGACGCAGATATTGGCGAAAAAGACAGTTTTCGTTCAGACACCAGATAAGACATGCGATTATATTTTTGGTTATAACTTTTTTCAAACATGGAGGTGTTAAAATGAAAAAAACAAATAATTTATGGTCTTTCGTGTTTTCGGTTGCGGCTGTTCTCATATTCAATTGTCTCTTGTTTATGCCCGGCCAGACATTTGCTGATCATGACCACAGAGGACAAAACGGGGGGATAAAATGGCAAAACAAACACCATCATAAATACCGGCAACAAGAAAGAGACATGAGACACAACCATCATCACCATTCATACCAGAAGCACGATCACCATCACCACAAAGCCCCCCCGGCACTTCACAGGCATAGGGGATACCGGAATCGTCCTTATGGCAAACATCGTCACTATATACACCACAATTTTAAGGGAAACCGGTATGTTTACCGTGGTCATTGGAGATCCTGGGTGCAGTGGGACAGATATGCGAGAATGTATCCACATATATACAAACATGGAAGATATTATCATGACAATAATCACCTAATGTTCAGATACTGTGAACCTGCTACCGGGAACCATTTCTTTTTTTCAATTGGAAGGTGAGTGAAAATGAAGTAGAGTGAAAATATGTATGACAACTCCTACAACGTCATTTGGCTGATGGATAAACAAGTTGTCACAATTCCAGGTTACGTTGTAGGATTAAACAAATTAAAGGGGAAAATGAAAACCATCCGAAAAATAATGCCTCCGATTTTTATTGTTTTTTTCTTTCCAACCCTGCTTTTTTCACAGGAAACAGAAAATATACCTGATGCCACCGACATTATAAAAAAAGCCGTAGAATATTATCGGGGAAAAGCCTCCGTAGCCTTAGTCGATATGACCATTCATCGTCCGGACTGGGAAAGGACTGTAACGATCAAGGCATGGACCAAAGGCCGAAAGAACAGCCTTTTTTATATTATGGAACCGCCAAAAGACAAAGGTAACGGGACCCTTAAAAAAGGAAGTGAAATGTGGACCTATAATCCCAAAATCAACCGGGTGGTCAAGCTCCTGCCGTCCATGATGTCTCAGGCATGGATGGGTTCGGATTTCTCTAATAATGATCTGGCCAAATCTGACAGCATATTGGAAGATTATTCGCATAAACTCGAATCAGTGCAACACCGAACAGACCATAAAGTGTATGTCATTCAATGTATCCCAAAACCGACTGCTCCCGTAGTTTGGGGAATGCAGAAGCTAGAGGTGCGCGATGACCTGATTTTGCTCAAACAAGCTTTTTACGACGAAGACGCGCAAGTAGTAAAATACATGACAGGAAGCCATATTGAAATGATAGCCGGAAAACTTTTTCCCAGGATTTGGAAAATGCAGAAAGCCTCAGCAAAAGATGAATACACGCAATTGGTATATAAGGAGCTTGAATTTATCGATAACCTTTCGGACAGCCTTTTTACACTTTCATCTTTGAAGAATCCACGGAGATAACAGTTGGATTTCAAACTGGCCTGGCGAAATATCTGGAGAAATCCAAGACGATCAATTTTAACCATGGCAGCGATTGCTTTTGCTACGCTGTTGCTGGTTTTTATGCTTTCCTGGCAGCTAGGTTCCTATGAAACCATGATTAACACATCCGTTAAAATTCAAACCGGCCATTTGCAGGTGCAGGCAAAAGAATACCGGGAAAAACGCGAAATTCGCAAAGTGATTTCCAATCCTGAAGCAATAGGGGCCATAATCCAACAAATGGATACCGTTGCAGCATATACGTATCGGGCAGAAGCATTTTCCCTGGTGTCATCAAAAGACAGAACTTACGGCACATTGATCGTAGGCATCGATCCGGTAAAAGAGGCCCGGGTGTCAACTATTGAAAGTATTATCTGCCATGGCGAATATTTAAAGCCGCAGGATACAGACAAGGCTCTTCTGGGAAATCTTCTGGCTAGCAATCTGAATGTCAACAGCGGCGATGAGCTGGTTATTTTAGGTCATGGGAAAGATGGTTCTGTTGCAGCGACAGTGGTTCAGGTAAAAGGTTTTTTCAGGTCGGGTCAGGACGATTTCGACCGTTCAATAATTTATATTCCTTTACCCTATTTTCAACAGATTTACGCCATGGGGAATTCGGCAAATGCTGTTGTTGTCATGTGTCGCTCCTTAGATGCAGTTGCCGGAGTTAAAAAAGCAATCACTACAAAACTCAAACAGTATGACAATCTGGCTGTTTTGGACTGGAAAGAATTAACCCCGGGGTTGATCCAGATGATTAAAATGGATCTTATCGTTGGATTTATTTTTTACCTGATCCTAATTGTAGTAGTGGCTTTCAGCATTTTAAATACGTTTTTAATGACAATATTCGAAAGAACCCGTGAATTCGGTGTTATGATGGCTATGGGTATCCGGCCAAAACGCCTGACCCGCCTGCTGTTAATGGAATCTCTCGGTTTAACGAGTTTGGGTATTATTTCGGGAACTGTTTTCGGCATATTGTTCACCTGGTATTTTCAGGTGCATGGGATCCTCATTCCGGGGGTAGAGGAGCTGGCCAGCGAATTCGGACTCCCGGAGCGAATGCATCCTGAACTTTCACTTGTTTCGATTTCCGTCGGCAGCGGAATTGTTTTGATTATCACGTTTCTTACAGCTTTGTATCCGGCGTTAAAAGTTCGCAGATTAAAACCGGTAGAGGCATTGACGGCAGCTTGATGATATGATGGTTTTTCGACTGGGTTGGCGTAATATCTGGCGCAATAAACGAAGAACCGGAGTCATCCTGACAGCAGTGATCATCGGCGTCTGGTCCATGATTTTTCTGGGAGCTCTCATGCGGGGTATCAGTGATCAGATGGTTCGAAACCGCATTGCCGCTTTGGTCGGTCATATACAAATTCATCACCAGGGTTATCGAAATGACCCTGTTATCGAAAATCGTATCACTCAGCCAGAAGTTGTTATTGACGCCCTTCACATGATTCCCGGTCATTACAGGTGGGCACCCCGGATTCGGGTAAATGCCATTATCAGCAATGCCAGGCATTCCGGTGGCGCCGTCCTGCTTGGAATCGAGCCCGAGCTTGAAGCCACCATTTCATTCATCGGCCAGGCAGTGGTCCGGGGACGGTATCTGAAACCGGAAGATCCCATCGGAATTATAGTCGGAGAGGCGCTTCTGGAAAAGTTCGAAACAAAACTGGGAAACAAACTGGTTTTGATGTCGCAGGATGCCAATGGTGAAGTCGCATCCAGAGCATGGCGTATCATTGGCGTTTTCAGAGCCGAGCTGAAACACATTGAAAAACAATTTGTGTTCGTGACATTATCATCGGCCCAAAAAATGCTAAAAGTTGACAATAACCTGTCAGAAGTAGCCATTGTTCTTCCTTCTCATGAAATGGCGGAAAATGCAGCCGATGAACTAAAAAGTCACTTGCCCTATCAAAACTTTGAAATACTTACATGGAGAGAACTTCTGCCGTTGGTTACCGCTGTATTAAACATGTATGATATTTTTATTTTGATCTGGTTTCTGGTCGTATTTATCGCTATGGGATTTGGGCTGGTCAATACGATCCTCATGGCTGTCTTTGAGAGAATCCGGGAGTTTGGCCTGTTACGTGCCATGGGAATGAAACCCCGCTTGATAATTGCTGAGGTTCTTGCCGAATCACTGTTTATTTTGATTATTGGTATTATTACAGGAAATATTGCAGGATTTTTAACAATTCTGGCAATTTCACCTACCGGAATTGATCTGTCGGTATTTGCCGCCGGTATCGAATTTGTCGGGATGGCCCGCATTATTTTTCCGGTAATTCACATTAAGGATATACTGGTAGCTGACATTACAGTAATTGTCCTGGGACTTCTGATCAGCTTATATCCTGCAGCCAGGGCCTCCGGGATATCTCCGGTGGAGGCCATGGCGCACACTTAATCCGGTTAATCGAAAATATCAAATATTTCTTTGATAAAATGTTTATCAGAAAAAAACATCAAAGGAGATCTTCAAAAAAATCATTTCCCTTGTCATCGACAAGAATAAACGCTGGAAAATTTTTGACGGTAATCAGATAAATCGCCTCCATTCCAAGTTCGGGATATTCCAGCACCGTGACATCCGTGATACATTCCTTACCCAGACGTGCTGCTGGCCCGCCAATGGATCCCAGGTAAAACCCTCCGTATTTTTTGCAGGATTCGGTGACCTGTTTCGAGCGGTTTCCCTTTGCCAGCATAACCATGGAAGCTCCATGCTGTTGAAACACAGGAACATAAGAATCCATTCTCCCGGCTGTTGTAGGTCCAAAAGATCCGGATGGATATCCTTTGGGGGTTTTCGCCGGCCCGGCGTAATAAATAATATGATCCTTAAAATATTGAGGAATACCCTGACCGCTGTCCAGCCGTTCTTTGATTTTTGCATGAGCGATATCCCTGGCGACGACAATCTTTCCGTTTAGCATCAGACGGGTAGCAACAGGATATTGGCTTAATACTGACCTGATGTCATCCATGCTCTGATTCAAATCAATATGAACGGCTTTTTTGTCAGCTTTCTTTTTCCCTGCAAGAAATCTTGCGGGCTCTGTTTCCAGTTTTTCCAGAAAAATACCATCGCCATTGATTTTGGCTTTGATATTTCTGTCGGCGATACAACTTACTCCCAGACCGACGGGACAGGATGCCCCGTGTCGTGGAAGCCTAATCACCCGAGTATCCAGACAAAAATATTTCCCGCCAAACTGCGCGCCGATCCCCAGGTTTCGGGACATCTCCAATACCTGCGCTTCCAGTTGTCGGTCCCGGAATGCATGCCCGGTCTCATCACCTTTTTCCGGTAAATGATCCAAATAACCTGCCGATGCCAGTTTTACAGTTTTCAGGGTCATTTCTGCCGATGTACCCCCTACAACGAAAGCCAGATGATAAGGCGGGCACGCAGCCGTTCCTAATGATTTCATTTTATCTTTCATGAAATTCAAGAGTGTATCCGGATTCAGTACTGCCTTGGTCTCCTGATACAGGAAAGTCTTGTTGGCCGAGCCGCCGCCTTTGGCTAGAAATAAAAAATGGTAAACATTGCCTTCAACCGCATACAATTCGATTTGAGCCGGCAGATTGCAATCAGTATTTTTTTCCTCAAACATGGTCAGGGGAGCGTTTTGGGAATAGCGAAGGTTATTTTTCCTATAGGCATTAAATACCCCCTCAGACAGTGCTGTTTCATCTGAATAGCCAGTCCATACCTGTTGACCCTTTTTCCCGATAATGATTGCGGTACCAGTGTCCTGACATAACGGAAATTCACCTTCTGCAGCAATTATTGCATTTTCCAACATTTCCCGAGCCACATACCGGTCATTATCAGAAGCTTCCGGGTCATCCAGAATTTCTGCGACCAACCTCAGGTGAGACGATCTCAACAGATGAGAAACATCCCTAAAGGCCTCTTCTGCCAAAAATGTCAGTCCCTCAGGGACCACCTTAAGAATTTGGTTTCCATCAAAAGAAGAGGTACTCACAAACTCTTTAGTTAAAAAACGATATTCCGTGCTATCTTTTCCCAACGGAAACATTTCTTTATATTTAAAATCAGTCATTTATAACTCCTATACGTTACAAAAGTTCGGCGGCTGCTGCTTTTGCACTTTCAATCCAAACAGACATATTGCCGGAATCCACTATTTTTGATGAAGACTTAACCACGACACCCGTTTCAACATCCACTTTTCTAAGCTCCAGACGCATACGCTTTCCCACAATCTGATAGCCTCCAAAAACCATCCACCGGGCCCCCACCAGCCGTCCAAGTCTCAACCGGGTACGTTCATCCACCACTTCACTTGTTCCCAGATTCAGCTCTTCTATGGTAAGAAGTAATTTTTCTCTTTCCACTACCTGATACTTATCGGATTTTTGAAAAACCTTAGCTACAGCCCTTGATAGAAATTCCCCGAATTCAAAAACGGGATTGATCAAAGGACTTAGGTCTTCGAAATTCCAGGCTGCAATCGCTCCACCTTCCGGCGGTTAATCAGGGGAGTGTAGCTGAACTCACACAACCACAAACAATCACTACAAGCATTACCATCAACAGCAGATTTTTTGCCATATTTCGCTTCTCATCGGCTGAATAGATTCGTCTTTTAATTCCTGGATTTTATCATCGGTTTTAACGGGACTTTCACTGCTTCCCGGATGAATTCTCATGTTAACTTGCCAGAATGTCTGGTCTCTAACCCGTCTGGGCGGGCCATTGATAAAACCCGGAAAAACCGTACCCCTGAGATTCACAGGGCATCCCACACTGTAAAGCGGTTCACCCATTCCCAGAAAGTTACGTCCTTTCTTCAGGGGAACATGGTCGGTGAAATTCACATCTACCCGGATCAGTGCGAGATCTTTTTGGTGGTCGGCTTTTATCACCTGACCCGGAGATTTACTGCCGTCAAAAAGAATAATATTAAGTCTCTGGTGTCCTTTCAGGTCCTGGGCGGTAGAGAGCACCAAGCCCCCGGTGTCCACAGCAAAACCAGAAAACTGAACGGGCTCATTCTTTATGACTGATTCCAGACAAACCACCGGCTCAATACGGGATAATACCACAGATGGTATATATTGCGGGGAGTTGTCGCCAATAACCTCCGGTCCCTCAAAGTGCCTGATTATTCGTTCTTTTAATGTTTGTACGGTACCGGCATGCGGAATATCTTTATAGGTATAATCAGCCCGAAATCGCGTGGATAAAGGAGATTTGGATTGCAAAAAAATATGCCATTGTTCATTATCTTTTGTGCCTGTAATTGTAACACGACCGATATTTTCCTCAATACTGCGGGTCACAAATCCATTGTCTGAAAGCCAATCGGAAATAAAAGTTTCGGCTTCAGAAAGGGGAATACCCAAAACCGTTTCGGCTACATTTTCATGCACCGCTGTTTTTGGCCGGTTTTCTATATTCCATTCCGCTATAGCTAATAAAGCGTCAAGTAAAATAACTGAACAGAACATTAAAATAAAAGAGTGTACAGCCTTCATTGTATCTTACATAAGACCACTGTTATATTGTCATTTCCCCCTGCATCTTTGGCTGCTTGAACAAGATTTTCAGCAGTTTTTTCCAAATCAACTCCCGAAGCCAGAACCTTATGAATCGTTGGATCATCCACCATATCGGTCAACCCGTCCGAACAAAGAAGGAAAATATCATTTTGGTGAGGTTTCATGGTAATCAAATCCAGTGCAAGGTTTTCCTGAATGCCAACGGCTCTCAGAATAATATTTTTCAGAGGATGTTTTCGCGCTTGCTCGACAGTGATATCTCCCTGATCGATTTGATCCTGAACCAGCGAATGATCCCGTGTCATCTGTTTGAATTCGCCGTTTCTGAAACGGTAGGTTCGACTGTCACCAATATGACCTAAAATAATATTGTTATCAGAAAAGGCGAGGAGTTCAGCAGTACATCCCATTCCCTTGTGCTCAGGATTCTCTTTTATATGTATTAATATTTGTTCATTTGCAGCCCGAAATGCAGTTTGGACTAACTGTCTAGTATAATTTTCTGATCTGTCGGCTGAAGTAGCGAAAATTTTTACCGCAACTTCCTTAAATATACTACTTGCCACTTCTCCGGCAGCCGCTCCTCCCATACCATCAGCTACAAGACAAATTCCCAATTCAGGGTTTACCGAATGTATGTCCTCGTTTTTCGACCGCTTGAGTCCCACGTCTGTTTTACCGGCTAAAATAATATTGTTCATTTTATACTCTTGGTGGTTTTTGTTATTTACATTGCACATATCAGTATTTTTTGTTAATTATTTATACATATACTACCAATAGTATTTTCGCAAGAGACAAACCCTCATTTTTAGATAATTCGGCTGACATGAAATGTGGGGGCCACAGCAAGAAATAATGATCAATTTGTAAATATAAAATTCAGTACAGTAATTAAATCTATGAAAAGCAAGCCCAAAATTATCGTTCAGCTGGTACATATCGATGGCCCCTTAAAGGGGCAAATTCAGGAATTTGCCAATGACACCATTTTAATTGGCCGCCATCCTTCGTGTCAGGTACGGTTTCCTGCTGATTTTTCCATCATATCCAGAAAACACGCCAGCATTATCCGTGAAGGAAACCGGTTCAAATTCAAAGATCACAGTGCGAACGGTACGTTTGTTAACGGAAAGAAGGTTAATGAAACAATTTTAAAAGACGGTGATGTCTTTATTTTTGCAAAAGGGGGCCCCAAGGTCAGTTTTTTGACCCAGGTAACGGATATCCCCATAGAGGCAGAATCAGAATCGCCGATCCCGGAACCGGAGGGGTCACCGGTTATCGTTGAGGAGGAAAAACCGGCAGAAAAAATTTTATTTTCAAATTCAACACCTGCCTCAAACATAGAGCCTGAAAGAGGCGGCATCCGGGAAATCAATGTTGAGACTGTCAAAATGCCGTTAAGTATTGTTTATGGCCCTACCTTACGATCTTTTAATGAGCTGCCCGTTCATATCGGAAAAAATCCCGGATGCGATTTTATTATCAATCTACCTCAAATTTATGATCATCACGCCAAAGTTTTCTTTCATGATGATACATATTGGGTAAAAGATCTCACCGGAAAACAGATGGTGACAGTTGACGGACAACCCGCTATCCCTCAGGCAGAACTAAAGCCTCAAAGCCGCCTGGCACTGACATCCACAGGCCCCGATTTTGAGTTTTTAGGACAGGGGCGTTTAGTGGAGAGGGAACGGAAAGTTCTCCCGGAACAGGAAAACCCGCCTTCTTTGAGCAGCGACACTGATAAACACCCGGATAAAGATAAAAAAGGCTTTTCGATCAAAAATCTATGGAAACGATAAAATAACGTTTTGTTTTTAGTAATTTTTTCGTTCATTATAACCCCCTCCCTTTTAGTAAAGATGAATTATTTCATCCGGTTTTGGAGTCACCCAGTAATGAAAAATCAACCCAGAATTATATTTACCACCGATGTCAACGGAACCACTACCCCCGATAATACTTTTGCGGAACTGGTAAGACCTGATAATTTGCATGACCGCATGATAGAATTAATGAAAAGGTATACCAATGGATTTTGTTCATTCTCCGATGTTTTGCCGGAGATGAAAAATCTCACCAGTAATGTGAGCAGGCAGCGACTCGAGACTTATGCCAGACAAGTGCCCCTTTTTGAAGGCGTTGAAAGTACAATTGATGCCCTTACGTGCTCCGGATTATTTGATGCTGTAGTGGCTTTATCAACGACTGGATTTGCGGGCATGATGGCTTTGGTAAACAAGTATCGCCATGGCTCGCGGCTCAAAGTAGCTGCTTCCCCGGTTCTTGTTGACCTTCTTGACAATTCGGAACAAAAATGCCTGATACATGCCATTACCTCGGAAAATGATAAGATAACAGTCCTTGATAACCTTATCAAAATACATTTTCCTGATCCGGCACTCATTTTTCATGCAGGAGACACCTTAGGTGATTTCCCGGCACTGGTTCACGCTGCCCAAAAAGGAGGAACCGGAATTGCTTTCTGCCCGAACCAGGCACTGAAACAAAAAATTCAGGATCTCAGAAGCACATTACGAAAACGAATTGAGATAGTCATGGCAAATCCTGGCTCTGTTCCTGATTATATGGCAGTATTAACCATTATTAAAAGTAAATGCCGTATATAAATAGTGCCCGAACGAAAACTATCTTTTTCGCCAATATCTGCATCAAACTCAAATTTTGACTTAAACATCAAGATCCGGAGTTTAAAATAACCTTTCCAAAATTTTTAATGCTCAGTTTAGGTCATAATTAGAATTGCTGGATGCGCCGGTGAATGATTTGACGAACTGGCGTCTTCATGCTAAATAGCAATTTTTGGTTACGGAACGTGGCAAGAAATAATTTTATTTTTTTGCCACGTTCCTAAGTGAAAAATACCAACAGATCAAATGATGCTGGCAAACATCATCAATAATAACGGAGAATGGATATGAAAAAAGCAATCCTTATTGTCGACGATGAAACAAACAATATCGAGTTGCTTTCGACCTTTCTAACGATGACTGGCTATAGCGCATTGAGCGCAGCAAACGGCAAAGAAGCCATTGAAACTGCCTCAAAACTGAAACCGGACCTGATTATTATGGATATCCATTTGCCGGGGATAGATGGTCTGACTGCAACCGAATTACTGAAAAAAAATCCTGATACCGGACATATACCCATTGTGGTCGTTTCGGGATATGGGTTGCCCGAGGATAAAAAGATGGCATCTGAAGCCGGATGTGATGAATATTTGACCAAACCGTTTGATCTCGCTCAATTAAGAAAAAAAATATCAGGTTTTTTCCCTGAATGAATTTAATTGTTTTTCAATTTGAACTGTCTGTTTCATTTCCCGAAATATTATGAAAATTGCTGTTTTTTCCGATATCCACGGGAACATGGATGCCTTTCAACAGGTTTTGCGGGATATTGACCAGGCCCGAATCGATGCGATGGTTTGCTTGGGGGACAATATCGGTTATGGGCCTGAACCCGAACAGGTAATGACAGTTATCCGGAACGCGGCTATTCCCTCTGTTCTGGGAAATCATGATCTGGTCGCATTAAACCCAGATCAATTGAGCTGGTTTAATCCGCTGGCTGCTGAGTCGTTACTGAAAACGATTCCAATGTTGTCGGACGCATCGTTGAGTTTTATGTCAGAATTAAAGACTGCCATTGTTCGTTATGGCGCTCGATTTGTGCATGGATTTCCGCCAGACTCTCCAACCACCTATCTGTTTCAAGTATCCGCTGCACACCTTCAAACGACGATGGCACAAATGAAGGAACGAATTTGTTTTATCGGCCACACCCATGAACTGAGAATTGTCGGATTTGACGGTCAAAAATTGATCCGGGATCTACTTTGCCAGGGGGTAACAAAACTTGACCCAACCCATCGCTATATTTTAAATATCGGCAGCGTGGGACAGCCCAGAGATGGTGATAACCGGGCTAAATATGTCATCTGGGATACAGTAACCAATGAAATCAATGTCCGTTTTATTACTTATGATATTGAAAAGGTAGTAAAAAAGATTTTCGCTGCCGGACTTCCAAAGGTCCATGCGACCCGTCTTTACTAGTCTGGTGCGATGATATTTTTGTACAAATTTTCAAGCAACTGTTTTCGGGGGCAGCACCAATGAAAATAGGAAGGTACGAAGTAGTCGGTATGCTGGGAAAGGGCGGTATGAGCCGGGTGTACAAAGTTAAATGTCCGGTAATCGAAAAAATTGCGGCGTTGAAACTCTTATCCCCGGATCCGTTGGTGGAAAAATTAATGGGCTTCCGGAAAATTGTGGATCTGTTTGTATCAGAGGCATACACAATGGCCCAACTTCGACATCCGAATATCGTGACTGTCTGGGATTATGATCAATCCGGCAACAAGCCGTTTTACCTGATGGATTATTTCTGTCATAATCTTGGGGTGATGATTGGTGAGACCTATCGTACCGACATACCGTCCCGGGTGATCCGTCTGGATAAAGTTATCTACTATGTTCGTCAGATACTTCAAGGTCTTGTCAGGCTTCACGATGCCGGTATCATCCATCGGGATATTAAACCCTATAATATTTTGATTACCGAGCATGAAACGGCCAAAATAAGTGATTTCGGCCTTTCCAAACTCAGGGGTGAAAAATTTGGTGCCCCTTCAAATCTGAAAGTGGGTTCTCCCTGGTATGCGGCACCTGAGCAGGAAAAAAATCCCGATCAGGTTGATTTTTCGGCTGATATTTACCCGGTTGGTATTATGCTGTATCGTATGCTGACCGGTATGCTTCCGCCGGAAAACCACAAAGAACTCATTGCTCCCAGCCGTTTAAACCCGGATTTGGATGAATACTGGGACCACTTCGTTTTGAAGGCCATGGCTACTCACAGTAAAAACCGATTTTCCACCGCTTCTCATATGCTAAAAGAATTTGAAACGTTGGCTGATGCATGGGAGCAACGAAAAGATAAATTCTGCACGCTGGTTAAATCTCCCGAAGGCCAAAAACAAAAAAAGTACCCCATTTCTCTTCCACGATCAACGGATATCAAAGTTCGGCCATCTAAGGCCAAAGATTTTTTTCAACTAGATGACCTTTGGAAGCCGAAAGTTTTTCTTAAAAACGATTTTCAACAGAAAACGAAAAATTCAATTATCGACAGGGCAACCGGGCTGATCTGGCAGACATCCGGATCACCTTATCCCATCACCTGGCATCAGGCACAAAATTATATCAATACATTAAATGAAAACGCCTTTGATAGCAGGAGTGATTGGCGCCTTCCCACTATCAATGAACTGACGACCCTTCTGACAAATACTCCCCATGGGGAAGATTTTTGCATGGAACCGGTTTTTGACCGGAAACAAAAATGGTTATGGAGTTCGGATCGACGTTCCTTTATGGCAGCCTGGTATGTTAATATGGATTTGGGATTTGTGGCCTGGCATGATTTCAGCGGATATTATTATGTCAAAGCTGTTTGTAAAAAAAGACAATAACGCAACCACTTGATCAACAATAATTTTTATGACACAGGAGATCAAAAATGACAGATACGATTAAAATCCATGTCAATATTGAACTAACGCCCACCGCCCTGCAAGCTGTGGTCGATAATGCCAAAAAAATCGCCGGCACTGATCAACGCGGTGTTTACAAAGTGGATACTGCTGAAAAAGTCAGTGAAATGATCACCAGGTTTCTCCTGGAAAAAGACTTTGAAACCTATGCTAAAGATATTGGAAATTATCCTCAGGAGTAAAATAACCCGATATCTCTGGCACTAAATAGAATCGGGCGAGAGTCTTTTTATTTTACGCCGGTGTGAATCACCGCAATACCATTGGTCAACTTGCGGTATGAAACCTGAGAAAAACCGATATCCGCCAATAAGGCAGAAATTGTATCCGGAAGCGGAAAGCGCCTGATGGATTCAGGAAGATGGATGTATGCGTTGCGGGAACCGGTAAATACCCCACCCAGAAAAGGAATCAGGTAAAAAGAATAGATGTCATACAAATATCTGAAGAATAGATTAGTGGGTTTTGAAAATTCCAGGCACATAAATTTTCCTCCGGGTTTGAGTACCCTGTGCATTTCAGCAAAACCTTTTTCCATATGATCAACATTGCGGATACCAAAACCTACCATGGCGGCATCAAACGTATTGTCCTGAAAAGAAACGTTCTTCGCATCTCCCAGAACAAAGGCTATCCGTTTTCCAAAAGCGATAATCCGTTTTCTATTTTTTCCGGCGGACATCATCGCCTGGCTGATATCGTACACAACTACCTGACCTGCAGATCTGATGGCCTGTGCTGCTAAAACCGCCAGGTCGCCGGTACCGCCACATACATCAATAACCCTGCTGCCGGGCTTTAAGGCTATTGTTTTGACGGCTGCCCGTTTCCACAGGTGATGAATCCCAAAAGAAAGCAACGTGTTCATAAGATCGTATCGTCTTGCTACCGAGCTGAAATAGTTGAGCACTTTTTCAGCTTTTTCTTTTTCCGGATCAAAATGGTCAGCTAAAAAAAACTTTTCCGGATTTTGATCATTTTTCCTCCATCTGTTTCCTGGTTCCTTTTCATCCGACCAAATTGTTTCTTTCATTATCCATTTTTCCTGTTTTTATCCGAAAATTTTCAACACTTGTAGACCTATCCGCAAAATTATTCAATAAAAATAAATATAACGAGCAAATTAACTTAGATAGTGCCTGAACGAAAACCTCCTGATTTTCGTTCGGGCAATAGATAAATAAATAAATTACTTGCGATTAGACGCTTTTCCATGTATTTTTTAATCAAAAAGAAAAAACAAAAACAGCCCCCGACATGAACAAATAAAATACCATGGAACATGAACATAAGCCTGAAGAATCACTTTCCGAAAATCGATTCAACAGTCCGGTCCAGGAGTTGTCAATCCTTCTGGAATCTCTTCCGATTGTCGCTTACACTTGCAGAGCTACGGGTAATTTTCAAATTACTTATATAAGCCAGTCTGTAACGGAGATGACCGGCTATTCTCCGGATGAGTTCATTGATGACCCTACCTTTTGGTCTAAATGTATTCACGAAGATGATCGAAAAAAGTTTCTTGATGACCTAAAAGCTTCGACAACCCATGAACACTTTCAGACCGAGTACCGGTTTCGTATAGCAGACGGTACCTATAAATGGTTTTCTGACAACCGAAGGTCTGTAAAAAGATCTGATGAAAAGGTCAATCACATTGTTGGTGCCTGGCAGAATATTACTGAAGAAATCAAATTGCGACAGGAATCCGACTACCGGCTCCAGCAAATTATCCAGGCTGACAAACTAGCCTCTCTCGGTGAAGTTGTTGCTGGAGTTGCCCATGAAATCAATAATCCTAACAGCTTCATTACTTATAATATTCCCATCCTGGAGGAAACCTGGAAAATTTTCGAGCCGATTTTAAAAAAATTTGGCCAGAAGCATCCTTCCTGGCAAAACAGCAATATGACAATCACTGAGTTATGCCAGGACATGAATGAAATTATCGAAGCTATCAAAATTGGGTCTGGGCGAATTACCAAGGTTGTCGAAAACTTAAAAGAATTTGCACGTGTCGATGAAAGTGCACATTTCAAACCTGTCCTGATAAACGAGGTAGTGGAAAAGACACTCGTGATTGTGGGCGGCCAACTGCGCAAATCTGCGTTGGACATTCAGGTTAATCTGGCAGAGGGACTTCCACTGATCAACGGACATTTTCAAAAATTGGAACAGGTTGTTACCAACATTCTGGTAAATGCCGCCCAGGCAATTCCCGACCGGGAAAATGGAAAAATCTCTATCACTACCAGGTTCTTGCAGAGACTTGATTGTATATTAGTGGAAATCATTGATAACGGTGCCGGGATGAAATCTGAGGTCATGGAACGGATTTTTGAGCCATTTTTCACCCAACGCCGCAATACCGGCGGGACAGGACTGGGACTTTCCGTATCATATGGACTGATCAAAGAACATCATGGGAAAATAGGGGTTCACTCCAAACCGGGTATCGGCAGCCGCTTTACTATGTTTCTCCCGGTCAAAAATGAGATTAAAACTGAAATCCGGCCGTCGATTCTTTGTGTCGATGATGATCTCATCATGCTGGATATGCTTAAAGCGTTGTTCATTGAAGTTAAAGACATAAATTTTGAAAGCACCAGCAATCCGGAAAGTGTTGTGGCTTATCTGGAAGAACATCCAGAAGTCGATATTGTCCTTTCGGATATCATGATGCCGGGTATTAACGGGTGGGTCTTGCTGAAAAAAATCAAAACCAGGTTCCCTCTTATTTCCGTCATTTTATACTCGGGAAACTCAACTATTTTAAAAGATATCCCGCCTGATATTTCAAAACCGGACTTTCTCCTGGAAAAACCCTTTGAAATCAAAGAACTTCTTAATATTATATATTCTATCGACAGACAGCGATTATGAAGATCCTTATCGTTGATGACGAACAACTCGTCCTGACCTCTATTAAAAGAATATTTAAGCGAAAAGGGTATCAGCAGGTAGATATATGCAATAATGGGGAAAAGGCCATTGAACTCATCAAAACCAACGATTACGATATTGTTCTGTTAGACCTTCTGATGCCCGGGATAGACGGAATTCAAGTACTGGAAAAATCAAAGCCGTTCAAACCCGAAACCGAATTTATTATCCTCACAGCAGTCGATGATGTCTCAAGTGCTGTGAAAACTATACGTCTCGGCGCCTATGATTATCTTGTAAAAACAACGGATCCTCAGCGGTTGATTCTCACCACTGAAAGAGCCTACGAACACAAAGGATTACTGGCAGGACTTGCAGGAGCCCAGGGCCGAAAGATAAAAAAAGTTCCCAAAATTTTTGAAAGCATCATTACCCGGTCTCCCCGAATGCTTGAATTGCTATCGTTTGCCCAGATTATGGCCAAGGGCGGAAATCCGGTTCTTATCACCGGTGAATCCGGGACTGGCAAGGAACTTCTCTCCAGAGGCATCCACAAGGGCGGCCCTTTTCCTAAAGGCCCTTTTGTACCTGTAAATGTTGCATCAATTCCTGAGTCTTTATTTGAAAGTCAATTTTTCGGACATCTTAAGGGGGCTTTCACCGGTGCTCAGGCAGATTATCCGGGTTTTTTCCGCCAGGCAAACGGCGGAACTTTATTTTTGGATGAAATCGGAGAGCTTCCATTTAATCTTCAAGCTAAACTTTTGAGGGTACTGGAAGAAAAAACGGTTACACCCATCGGAGAAACCAAATCCATTCCGGTAGATTTTCGCATTGTTTCTGCCACCAATCAGGACCTGGACATCGCTTGCCAGAAAGGTAAATTCCGTCTCGACCTGATGTATCGGCTTAAATCTGCAACTATCCACCTGCCGCCGCTTAGGGAACGTAGAGAAGATATCCAGCTTCTGGCTGAATACTTTCTTGAAAAAGCGTGCAACCGCCATGACAAACACATAAAAGGATTCAGTTCAGAAGCTATGGCGATTTTGCGTGGCAGGGAGTTTCCCGGCAATATCCGGGAACTCGCTCAGTTGGTAGAAACATCGGTATTGTTAACAGAAACTGATTTCGTTCTTCCCCAGGCCCTCGGAGAAACCTTCATCCCTGTTACCAGCACCTTTGCCCGACGGTTATGTACTTTAAAAGAGGATTCCCTGGCTCATGTCGCTTATGTTTTAACACAAACCCAGGGAAATCGTCAAAAAACAGCAGAAATTCTTGGCATTACAATCCGTCAGATTCAGCGGAAGATTGCACTGATGAAAAAAGATGATAAATGGAAAAAAATCATAAATGACATTTAGGTCGTCATGGACGACAAAAAAGTCGTCCACTTAAATCCTGTTTAATATTAATTTGTTTTGTTGGTTTCCCGTTTTAGAATTTTGTTCTGACAACATTTAAAGATGTCATTTATGTCATAGCTCATCACAACTTATAGCAAGTCTTTCCAAATCTAAGAAACTATAAATTCAGATACTTACAATTTAAAATGTTTTTTTGTTTTTTTGGCCCATCCCTTGCTAAATAACAGGATCAGATGACGGGAAAAAACACTCTCTCCCTTCTTATCCCGTATCTAACTTGTTTCAAGGCTGGGCGCTTTTCCTCCCACTGGGAAAACCTCCCTCCCTTATAATCGAATATAAGCCCCGGCTTTGAAACAACATCGACATTAGGGAGGGAAATAAATCAAAAAGGAGCTTTTACATATTCAAAGGGAAGTTCAGTGGTATCCGTAATTTCAGGAAATGCTGTATCATTTCCTTATTTGATTTTTTGGTATTTAACATGCCCTTAGAAGAAAATGAGAAAACATTTATGACAGAAGATATTCAACGAATTCTCATTGTGGATGACGAACCTGAGTTTGTAAAGACAATTTATCGTCATTTGAGGAGAGAAGGGTTTGCTCTGTATAGCGCTAATGATGGAAAAATGGCCAAGGAAGAGATACAAAACGCTTTTGCACAAGGGCTTCCGATACAACTGGTCATTACGGATGTCCTGATGCCCAGGTTGGATGGAATCGAACTGTTGACATGGATAAAGCAGATACATCCTGAAATTTCCGTTATTGCTGTGTCTGGATTTGCTGACACATTATTGGCAGGCAAGCTGATTCGCCCCGAAATGGATGAATATTGTCAGAAACCGTTCACACCTCAAGAGATGATGTTGCTTTTGGAACGAGTTCAGGAAAAACGAAGAAATCATGAATTTGATCATGAATAGCATACTCAGAGAAGGCACCGACATGTTGATATTCTGTGAAGAATGTGGGGAGAAAATGGATATCATTTTAGATCAGAAGAACGCTACGCCCAGACATCTGAGGTGTCCTGGTTGCGGCGAGCTTCTTACCGTCAAAAATAATATACAAACCGCCAGCCTGGAAAGTCCGGAGGAGAATCTTCCGGATTCGTTGCAATTTGAAAAAGGCAATCAACCCCTTAAGCGCCAAAAGGTTCTGATTGTTGACGATTCGCTGTTGATTCGGCGTGCAATCCGTCGGATCTTTGAAGGCAACAACAGACTTGAAGTTGTTGGAGAAGCGGCTAACGGTGCCCAAGCTCTGGATTTAATTTCGCAAGTAAATCCGGATGTCGTCACCTTAGATGTCAACATGCCAGTTATGGATGGTTTAACGACATTAAAGCACATGATGATAAAAACCCCTAAACCTGCCGTAATGATATCCACGTTGACCAGGGAAGGTGCTTCTATAACATTTGATGCCCTCAAATACGGTGCTGTTGATTTTATTCCTAAGCCTTCCCAGACCAGCGGTAAAAGTTTGGAAAAACAGCACGAAACAATTATCCGAAAGGTTTCACTGGCTGCTCGGGTGGAAACAAGGGCTATTCAATATTTACGTTCTGTTGAATGTGAAAAAAAATCAGAAAATGCTTTACCCGCCAAGAGACTTTTTGCTCTGGGTGCCTCGGAAGGGGGTTACAGTTCATTATTAAAAATCATTCCGCTGCTCAGCCCGGAAATTCGTACTGCCTTTCTGGTGATTTTGTATGCAGAGCCTATGTATGTGGATGCGTTTGCCAGATATTTAAATGAACACAGCAGGATAAGCGTTTTAAACGCCAAAAACGGGGATTTGATAGAGGGAGGAACCTGTTACCTGTGTTCTGGTGAAGAGTATCTGACCGTTGAAAAGTCCGGCAGTTCCTATCGTTTACAGGTAAGTCCTAATCCGTTTCCCAACCGTCGTGGGACCATCAACATGCTCATGATGTCCGTAGCGGAAACGTTAACGGACAAATCGGGGGGCGCTATATTATCGGGATCCGGATTTGATGGACTGGAGGGCCTGCGGGAAATCCTGCGGCAGGGAGGTACCGGTATTGTGCAGCATCCCAAAACCTGCCTTTGCAAAGAAATGCCGGTTTTTGTCTTAAACAATCTGAGCATAAATAATATCATACCCGACAGAGACATTGCGGACAAAATTAATGAAATGGATATACATTAAATGGATGTTAAAAATATTTTGTTTTTCAACTTTTAAGGAATCGGAGGAATATCATAATGTTTAAAAACATGAAGCTCGGAGTAAAATTGCTGATAGTCGGTTGTTTGTTAACAATACTGCCGCTTTTGATTGTCGGTGGCGTAGTTCTTTATCAAAACAGCCAGATGCTGAAAGTATCGGATGAGGAAAGTACTAAACTGGCTTACGCAGACTTAGATCATATTGCACAAAATATGTGGTCCATTTGCGATACACAGAACGACCTTCAGGAGCAGACCCTTCGCAGCTACCTGAGAATGGCTCAGGAGCTGGTTAACAAAGAAGGTGACTTTTCTTTAGGCACTCAAACGATTAGATGGACATGTATGAACCAGTTTTCAAATAATGTTGATCAGGCTGAACTGCCTCAGATGCTGATCGGAGGAAAATGGCTCGGCCAGGTCACATCTACGTCCCAAACAGTAGCCATCGTAGATAAGGTACAAAATCTTACCGGAGGTGCTACCTGTACGGTTTTTCAAAAAATGAACGCGGCAGGAGATATGCTTCGGGTAGCTACCAATGTTTTGAAAGCCAATGGAAACCGCGCCGTTGGAACGTTTATTCCCTACATGAATCCGGATGGCAAGCCTAACCCGGTCGTGTCAAGTCTTCTTCAGAGTCAGACATATGTCGGAAGAGCATTTGTTGTCAACAAATGGTATACCACCGCTTATCATCCTATCCATAACAAAGATAATCAGGTGATCGGCGCACTTTATGTAGGCATTCCCCAGGAAAGTGTAACAACTCTTCGGGAAGCTATCATCGATACGGAGGTTGGTAAAACCGGCTATGTTTACGTTTTGGACAGTGAAGGTAACTATGTTATTTCCCAGGACGGAAAACGTGACGGTGAATATATCTGGGAAGCCAGAGATGAGGACGGAAACCTGTTTATTCAGGAAATTATCAGCAAGGCATTGTCATCGGGAAAACAGGAAATTACCGAGGTTCGCTACCCCTGGAAAAACCCCGGAGATCCTGCTGCCCGTATGAAAGTGGCCAGAATTATTTATTTCGAACCGTGGGATTGGGTGATTGGTGTTGGTTCATACCTGGAAGAGTTTTATGACAGTACCAACCGGATGAAAGACTTGAGCAACAGAGGTAACCTTATCTTTTTAGGAATTATGGCAGTATCCCTGCTGGCCGCCGTTGTGATCTGGCTGTTTACATCGAGAACAATTGCCAACCCGATTGTTAATATTGCTGATACGGTCAGAAAAATTGCATCTGAACGGGATCTGACCCTTTCAGTGCCGGTAGAAAGCCGTGATGAAGTCGGAAACATGGCCGCAGAATTTAACAATATGGTACAACAACTAAGGGAATCTTTTGTGCTGGTCAATACATCGGCAGAAAAGGTTGAAAGTCATGCAAGTGAGGTTTCCCAGCGGGCAACATCCAACAGATCCAGAGCTGAAAACGAAGAAAAACGAACCGGTGAGGTACAGAAAACCGTCTCCGAAATGGGGTTGACAGCCGGTGAGGTAGCACAGCTATCCCAGGCACAGAGCGAGTCAGCCACCAATTCTAATAAAAGTATTCAGGAACTTGTTAAATCAATGTCGAGTATCGCTGAATCCAGCCGGGCTCAGATCGATGAAGCCAACAGGGCAACGGAGCGTGTTGAGGCTATGGGTGAAACCGGCGCTAAGGTTGTGGCAACCGCCAGAAACCAGGGTGTTGAGGTTTCCCGGGTTACAGAAGCTATGAATGAAATTGCAAAGGCTGTTGATGAAATGACCAAGGTAGCCAAACAGTCTACAGATCATGGTAAGGAAGTGCTGGCGGCTGCCCAGGAGGGTGCTAATTCGGTTAACGCCACAGTTGAAGGTATGAAAGCCATTGCAGAATCCTCAGATCAGATATCGGAAATTATTTCTGTAATCACCGAAATCGCAGAGCAAACAAACCTGTTGGCCCTGAACGCAGCCATTGAGGCAGCTCGTGCCGGTTCTCACGGAAAGGGTTTTGCAGTCGTTGCAGATGAAGTTGGTAAGCTGGCACAACGTTCATCTGAGGCAGCTAAAGAGATTACACAGCTTATCAAAGACTCTACGAACAGAGTTAATGAGGGAACCAAGTTAACCGATCAATCCCAGATGGCTTTGATGAAAATCACCGAAGGCGGTAAAGTGAACATGGATGCTATTGAGGAGATTTCCCAAACGGCCAATAGTCTGGCTGATGGTACCCAGCAGGTTCATGAGATGATGAAAAGTTTGAACGCTCTTGCACAGGAAATTGAAAGCATGGCAGGTCAGCAGGGTGCCCGGCGTGAGGATGCTCAAAAGGCACTGGCAGCCCTGGTGGAAAAATCAGGAGTTATTGCCAAGCTGGTTGAAGAGGCACAACGTGTATCTAACATGGTTAGCCAGCAGATGGATGACATTGTTGAACGTACCGAAAACATGAAGGGTCTTACTGACCTTCAGGCCGGACGATCCAAGAACCTGGTACAATTAAGTAATGAATCTGCCGAAGCATCTAAAATGACGGTGGAAGGTGCCGGACAGGTTGTGGGCATTACCGGGGAACTTCAGGAGCTTTCATCAGTCCTTACCAATCAGGTTGCCCAGTTCAAGGTTAATGAACAAAAAGCCGGGCAAACCGGTTAATAACGGGCATAGATTCTGTCACAACGACAATAAACGGGCAAGACGGCTATCATTGAACCATATTATCGCCGTCTTGCTTATGGATAAAAAAGGGGATTAAAAAAATGCAACAGGAAGCCTACACTAGGGAGACAGAACAGGTAGAGAAAGAACAGCTCATTCAGCTGGTGGGCTTTATGATCGGGAAAGAATATTTCGGTGTCGATATTCTTATGGTGCAGGAAATCATCCGATCAACGCCTATCACGGCTGTTCCCAACTCCCCGGATTTCATTGAGGGAGTAATCAATCTTCGCGGCAGCATTATACCCGTCATCGATCTTCGTAAACGTCTCAATTTACTAAAAATCAAGGATAAAGAAAACAAAGAGAAAGAGGATATCTGGATTATCATTCTTGATGTAGAAGGCCGAACTACCGGTTTTATCGTAGACATGGTTACCGAGGTGTTAAAAATTCAAGAGGATTCTATTGAATCTCCTCCGGAGATCGTATCGGCTGGATTGAAAAGCCAATATATTCGAGGTGTATGTAAAATCGATAAACGGCTTTTGATTTTGCTTGATTTCAACCGTATTCTGCTTCTGGATGAAATCAAAAAGCTTAAAGACGTCGATTAAAATTAATAAGGAATTTAAGAAGATGGGCAAACGCATTTTAATTGTTGATGACTCATCCATTATGAGAAAGATGATTACAAAAACCCTGAAAGCAGGGGGACACACTATTGTTGGAGAAGCAAAAAACGGAAAAGAGGCCGTAGCTCTTTATAAAGAATTGAAACCAGACTTGGTTACGATGGACATCACCATGAGAGAAATGGACGGGTTTGCGGCTGCTAAAGAAATTCTCAGTGATGATCCCGACGCTCAAATTATTTTTGTCTCCAACCTGGATGAAAAAAAATATGGAGAAGATGCAACGCAATTGGGCGCCATGGGCTATGTCAGTAAAAATAAAACCCAAAAACTGTTGGACCTGATATAAGTTGGCCTTTGTAAAAACCTTAGAAAGAATTAACAAAATTATTTTTGATTGTAATGCTTTCTGCCCCGATTACGAACAACATGTCTGGAGCATGTGAATGAGCTGTAATATCAAATTGAAAAATCTATCCTTTCAAAAAGTAATCTGGGGATGTTTTATACTTTTTTTTCTCGCCACTGTTATGGTTATTATATTCATAACATACGAATTGGAAGAAACGTCATTAAGGCAACAATTGCTTGACAAATCATCGGGATCTGTATCCTCTCCTGCATCGAATACCGATCTTCAGGATCATGTACTGGAATATTTTCGAAAACTCAAACATCGTATCTTTTGGGCTTTGGGAATATTGTTTCTCGGTACTGCCGTGTTATTTTTGTTAACGGTTCGCACCATTACCAACCGCCTTGAAAAGGTTATCCAGGGCACCCGTAAAATATCTCTGGGACAATTAGCGGTTTTCATCCCGGTTCAACCTCATGATGAAATCGGAAAAATCGGCGAAATGATTAATGATATAGCGGCAAACTTTCAGGAAATTTTTCTGAGTCTTTGGAATCACACAGAAAGCTGTATGTATACCCTGGAACAACTACGAAATCATTTTCAAATGTCCCCAAAGGTTCCGGATAAACTGGAGGATACCCTGGAACATTTAGATACTGACCTGGAAGGAATGCAAACCATCATTAAAAGTTTCGAATTTTATGATATTTGTTTAGAAAACGGAAAGATAATGGCTCTTGAAAAAACTGAAAAGAAGCCATCTGCAGCAGTTAACAAATGAAATTTTCTGCTGATTCAAAAAAGAATAACCTTTTGATTTCATATAACTTACAGTGGGAAAGTGAACGGTAACTTGAGAGGAGAAACACCATGATCGACTATTCAATGCTTCAGGAATTTATCACTGAGGCTGGAGAACATCTGGATGAAATGGAAAGCGATCTTCTTCAATTGGAAGTGGATCCTGAAAATCGGGATATTCTGAATGATATTTTTAGAGAAACGCATTCCGTTAAAGGAGCTGCTGAATATGTCGGGCTGGAAAAGATCGCCACGCTTTCCCACCACCTGGAGAATTTGTTGGAGATTCTCCGGCAGGGAAAGATTTCGGTCACCCACAACATTATTGATCTTCTTATCAGCGCAAGGGATCGAATGGTCAGATTAACCGATGAACTGGATCGATTTAATAAAGAAAAGACCGAAATTGAAGATATTCTGAAGCTAATACACGGATATTCGGGCGAGGATCAACTTCCGGAAGAAAAAGCTGAAAACAGCACATCTGTCGACGATACTGAACCTGAAGCGATAAACCTTGATGATTTGGAACAGGAAATCGATGAAAAAATAGAAAATGAAAATTCCAATTCGGATGAAATTTATGAAGAAGATTACGATTCCGAATTATTCGGCATTTATTTACAGCAGCTTGAGGAAATCATCTCTTATATACAAACGCAAGCCCTTCAACTTCCTGATGCTGATAATTCTGAAGAAATTCTAGATGATATTGTTAAAAAAATTGAAAGTCTTCGGTCTTCAGCCAATTATATGGGATATGAATCTCTGGTCAATATTTATAAAAAGTGGATTGACGAAATCAGGGATGTTCAGGAAGGAATTTCTTTGGGTGAATCGGTATCCTTTCATTTCATGAAAGATTTTACGGATAAAATTGTATCCAGATTTCCCAAATTAAAAGAAACTTTTTCTGAAAAGACAAAAGAACGCCCTAAGGTTCACGATCATATTTCAGAAGATACTCAGGCTTTACAAGAAACAATTATTGAAGCAGATTCTACAGAAAATGATGAGGATCTCGATTTCGATGATGTCATTCAAAATGAGTTGGATTTTTTCGATGACGAACCTGAAGAACGGGAACCGGCAGCCACACAAGAAAAAGATGATATAAATCTGACGCTTGATGATGAACAAAAGCAAGATACAGACAGCACTTTTGATGAAGGTTCAATACAGAGCGAAAAGCAGGGAATATCCAAAAAAGACGAAGATATTGAAGTAATAGATCTTTCCGAAATGGAACTTCTGATAGACGATCAAAAGCTTTATGATAAGCTTGATAAAGCTTTTGATTCTACTGCCGAGGGTCTTATGGACCCGGTCAGTGTTAAACTTGATGAGGAACTCTTCTCCCCTGTTGATGTTACCCATGTTGACCCCCTACCGGATAAATCCTTTTCAGAACCATCTGTTCAAAATCTCGATAAAAGCGGTGAATCGGTTGAAGCGTCGTTTTTTGAAACACAAACGGACCAGCCTGTTTCTGAAAATCCTGAAATTCTTGAAACAGAAGCAGAAATAACACCAGGCTCAACATCAAGTGAAATTCCCATGGAGAAGACAGAAACCGAAGAAGCATCTGAACCTCCTGAAAAAATTATTGAGCATCGGCAAAAATCAGTATTTGGTGAACGGTTGGTCAAACAGACACTTCGTGTAGATGCCAAAAAAATTGATTCTTTAATGAATCAGGTTGGAGAGCTGGTCGTCAGCAGGGCTTGGTTTTCCCAACTGTTCAATGAAATGCGGGATTTTCAGCAGTATCTTAAGGAAAGCATGAGCCTGGATAAAAAAGAGATGAAACAGGTTCGGGGCCTTACGTTCCGGCTCAGTGAAGCCACTGTTAATCTCGGAAGGGTAGCGAATGAACTTCAGGAAGGTATTATGAAAGTACGCATGCTTCCCATATCTAATCTGTTTAATCGCTATCCCAGACTTATTCGCGATCTTACCAGGGAGACCTCTAAAAAAGTGGAACTGAAAATTAAAGGGGAGGACACCGAGCTAGACAAAATGATCATTGAGCAAATTTCCGACCCGATGGTCCATATACTTCGAAATGCCGTTGACCACGGAATAGAACCGACCGATGAAAGGATTGCAAAAGGAAAACCCGAAACCGGGAATATCATCCTGGAGGCATATCATGAAAGTAATCATGTCGTGATTGAAATCAAGGATGACGGAAAAGGAATCAATCCGGAAACGATTAAAGAAACGGCACTCCAAAATGGTTTTATATCCCGTGAGGAAGTAGATCAGATGACACCCAAAGAAATTATTTCACTGATCATGAAGCCTGGTTTTTCCACTGCGGGAAAAGTGACGCATACCTCCGGACGAGGGGTGGGCATGGATGTTGTCAAAAAGAATGTGGAAAAGCTTAACGGAACTCTCGAAATTGATTCCCGGCTGGGAAAAGAAACCCAATTCCGAATTAAGATTCCATTAACTCTTGCTATCATCGCAGCACTCATGGTGCGGGTGGGAAAAGACCTGTTTACTGTTCCCTTAGCGAATGTAGAAGAAACCATCCGGATTTTCTATGAAGATATCACCACTATAGAAGGTGTCGAAGTGATCTATCTTCGCAATACAACCTTACCGCTGATTCGACTATCGGAAATCTTTGGAATTTCATCGATGGAGAAAGATCACAAAAAGGCTTTTGTCGTAGTGGTCAGTACCGGCATGCGTAAAGTCGGCCTGGTGGTTGATTCCCTTATCGGTCAAGAAGAAGTGGTCATTAAACCTTTGGTAGATTATCTTCAAGAAAACAGTGGTTTTTCAGGTGCCACCATTTTAGGTGACGGAAGTATTTCTCTTATTTTGGACGTATACGAACTGGTCAACTTAACGATTGGCAACAGGCTCCGTCAACTGGGTCTGGGAACTTTTCAAGGCAGTACTTCCCAATTAGGGGACAGTGAAAAACATTCTATCAAGAAAAAACTATCAACAAGCACGATTCATTAGTTACATGGAAAACCATCTTAAAACAGTTCTACTGGTGGATGATGAGCCTTTTTTACTGGATGTTCTTTCGGAATATCTGGAAATAGATAAGGATGTCTATACGGTTCTTACCGCAAAAAATGGTTGTCATGCACTTGAAATACTAAGCAGCCATAAGATTTCCCTGGTTGTTTCTGATATTTATATGCCGAAAATGACAGGGCTTCATTTACTTGGTGAGATAAAAAATAAATATCCCGAAATCCCGGTTATTTTAATGACCGCATATAATGCGCCCCAAATAAAATCAGAGGCAGAGAAAAGTGGATGCCTGCATTTTATCGAAAAGCCGTTTGAGATGGAAGTAATGCGGAAACTTATTTTGGATCGGATAGGAAAAAAGAAACAGGGCTTTGTCGGTACACTAAAGAACATCCAGCTCACGGATTTGATCCAGATGTGCTGCCTGTCTCCTATCAGCATGGCTATCCGTGTTACACAAGACCCCATGAAAGGAACAATTTTTATTCAAGATGGTGAGATTGTCCACGCAGTTTGTGGTGAAACAACCGGTGAGGAGGCCTTTTATTCGATTTTAGGATGGAAGCATGGTCAATTTGAAACGTTAGGTTCCGGAATTGTTCCATCGAGAACTATTGAAAAGCCATGGCAGTCCCTTCTCATGGAAGCCGCCAGAAGAATGGATGAACAGGCAAATGAGAACCAAGTAACCGAACCAGAAGAAACGCATTATGAATCCAATCACAAAACAAGTTCAAAAAAAGCTCCTGTTAAAGTTCTTATCGTTGATGATTCGGCTATGATGTGCAGGGCTCTTGAAAAAATTATCGGTTCAGATGAATCCATTATGGTCATCGGAAATGCAAAAAATGGGGAAGAAGCCCTTGAAAAAATCAACCAACTTAAACCAGATCTCATTACGCTTGATGTTAACATGCCGGTTATGGACGGCAGCACAGCACTTAAACACATAATGATTCGGAACCCCTGCCCGGTAATCATTATCAGTAATATGGGAAGCCAATCCCAGGCAAACATTTTGGATTTTCTTCGCCTGGGCGCTATCGATTATATTCGAAAGCCGGCATACACAAAAGATATTAAACTACAGCAAAAGCAACTGGTCGAAATGATTCGAATTGCGTCCAAAGCACGGATAGATAACTTTAAAAGGGTAAAAAACCCAAAAGTTATCTCCGCCAGAAAAGTACCGCACAGTACCAATTTTCCTTGTGAAAGACTTGTAATTATCAATTCGGGGCCGGGAGGATATGCCGAGACGATGCGGATTATCCCCATGCTACCCCAACGACTTGATACATCAGTGATCGTTTTTCAAAATATGGCAGCCGAATTGGTGTCTCCGCTTTCATCATATTTGAACAAACGAAGTCTTTTGCCGATTCTTCCATTAGATGCCGATACTTCCCAGAAAGGTCCTCCAATGCTCGTTGGTGGCCAATGCTATATCGGTCACTACAACCAACGGATAAATTTAAGTCAAAATGATAACACTTTTTTTCTTGAAATTACCAATGACAATCCTGCTGAACCGAAAGAAAAGGGAAATCTTTTTGATTTATTTCTCAAATCAGTTGTTAAAAATTTCTCAGGAAGGATACAGGTAATCTTGCTTTCCGGTGCAGAGGTAGCTTCAACGAAGGGTCTGGAGAAGGTAAAGAAACATAAAGGCTGGATCATCAGTCAAAAACCGGATACTTGTATGATCCCATATCCGTTACAAGAAGTTGTCGCCTCCGGTCTGGTGGACAAAGAGGCAAATCCGACAGAAATCGCTACTCTTATTATGCAGAATATGACACCCTGAAATTAGTGGGTTAGAACCTCCTTTCCGGAGCATTAAGATTATGGAAGATATTATTAAAATACTTATCGTGGATGATTCGGCCTTTATGCGAAAGGCTGTATCAGAAATTCTTCAGACAGACCCTCAGCTTAGCGTGGTCGGAATGGCCAAAAATGGTCTCGAAGGCTTGAATATGGCAAAATCTTTATTACCCAATGTCATTATTCTGGATATTGACATGCCGATTATGGACGGGCTTACCGGACTGAAACATATCATGATCGAATCACCCGTTCCTATTGTAGTTCTTAGCTCCCTGTTTTCCGATGGCGCCATTACTTTCGAGGCCCTCCGCCTGGGCGTAGTTGATTTCGTTCCAAAACCATCCGGTGCCATATCCGGAAATATCGGAAAATCCAAGCAACAACTCATTGACAGGGTAAAGCTAGCGCACGCAGTGAACATGAGTAATATCCGAAGAGTCCGGCTAATGAAATGGAACCCACGGGAACAACTTATTGATATTTATAGGTTCAGGTCTTTGGAGTATATTTTAGCTATCGGTACCACCCTGTCCGGGCCGAATACGGTCATACGACTGTTATCCAATCTCTCCCCTATGATTCCGGCATCTGTTGTTGTGGTACAGGAAATATCGCCCAAAATCCTGAAAGCCTTTGCCAAACAGTTCGATGAACGGGTTCCATGGAAAGTTGAAGCAGCCGAAGATAATATGGTTTTAGAACAAGGAACTTGTTATATCAGTTCCTATGACAAACTGTTAAGCCTGCAGACAAATAACAATAACGACATCTACCTTAAATATATATCCGGAAATGACAGCCCTCTTGATCTGTTATTTTCTTCCGCCGCACAAGCGTTTCATCAAAACACCATCGGGGTTTTGTTGACTGGAATCGGAGCCGACGGTACCGATGGATTTGCCAATATTCGTAAAGTATCAGGAATTACGATGGCACAGGAAGCCCAAACCTGTGTATATCCTAATCTCACAGATAATGCGATTAAAAGCGGCGTTGTGGATATTGTTTTAGATGAGAACAAACTTTCAAAAGCGATTGAAACTGTCATAAAATAACCAATTTCCCCTGCATGAGGAACAAAAATGATCATAGAATGTGAAAAGTGCGGCACAAAGCTCCGGGTCGATGAAAGCCTGATTAATCCTTCCGGAGCACAGGTTCGATGTTCGGCCTGTTCTCATGTGTTTACGGTCTATCGTCCGGCTATAGTTGAAACCTCGGAGCAAATGCCAATTTCAGAAAAGAAACCGTCACAGAAATATCCGTCAGCTTATATTTTCACCCTGACGAATCAGAAAGGCGGCGTTGCTAAAACAACCACCTGCCTGAATCTAGGTGTCGGCCTTTCCCTTCTTAAAAAACGGGTCCTACTCGTGGACTTCGATGTTCAGGCCAGTTTGACTACTTGTCTAGGCTATAAAAATATCGCTTCTTTTTACGATGCTGTCCATGCCGGCAATAATGATTTGTCCCGGGTAATTATCAAATCCAGATATCCATATATTTGGCTCCTGCCGTCCAATCAGAATATGGTAGTATTCAACAAAAAACATTTTGCCTATGACCGTTTTGAATACATCCTGAAAGAACGGCTTCAAAATGTTGCCAACCGGTTTGATTATATCCTTATCGATACGCCCCCGTCCATGGAGTTTTTTACGGTAAACGCCCTGACCGCTGCAAACCGGGTCATTATCCCATCGAATTGTGAATTTCTTGCAACCCAGGGTGTACATCAAACGCTTAATTTCATGCACATCATCAAAGAACGTACAAACACCGACATTGATTATAATATTCTGGTTACCATGTATGATGATCGTGATACCGTATCGCAGATGATTCATTCCAAACTCAGAAAAATGTATGGCGAAAAAATTTTCAAAACCGTCATCAACATAGATACCAAGGTAAGGGAATCGCAGGTTATGAATATGCCCATCATCTACTACTACAAACATAGTCCATCTGGTCTGCGCTATATCAGCCTGGCAAAGGAGGTTCTTGAAAGCGCTATTCATGGATAACAGAAATAAATATTCCCGATACCTCTTTCCTGCTGTTTCATTTTTAATGATTTTATTTTTCTGGTTGCTTTTATCCCGATTTTCTGGTTGGAGCAAATCGGTTTTTCCGGGTCCCCTTCAGGTATTTGAAAGCCTGTGGGGATTAATCTTGAACGGGGTAATGGTAAAACATGTTGTTGCCAGTCTTTACAGGGTAACTATAGGGTTTTACTTAGCTATTTTATTAGGCATTCCTATGGGTATTATACTGGGCCGGATAAATATCGCTAAGTCTTTTTTAAATCCGGTGCTCCACTTTCTGCGCCCTATTTCACCTCTGGCGTGGATACCGCTTGCGATGCTATGGTTCGGCATTGGAGATAAGCCTGCCATATTTCTTATTTTTCTTTCAAGTTTTTTTCCGCTGGTAGTCTCGACAACGGTAGCGGTCGCTAATATCGATCCGGTTTTTTTCCATGTAGCTGCCAACTTTAATTTCAATCGCTACGAACAATTAAAAAAAATAATAATTCCGGCTATTTTGCCGGAAGTCGTTACCGCCCTGCGAATCTCAATTGGTATTGCATGGCTGGTTGTGGTAGCAGCAGAAATGATTGCAGTTAAATCAGGACTCGGCTATCTTATTTTAGACAGCAGGAACGCTCTGAGGATGGATTATGTTATGGGAGCTATGATTGTAATCGGTATTATCGGACTTTTTCTCGATGTTCTCATGAAACGTCTTAGCAAAATTGAACCGGTTTTCTGGGGATCCATCGGTTCATAACATCTTGAGCAGTCATAAGTCAGGTTAGCCGGAAATGACCGACCCACAAACTCCTGCTGATTATTGCTTTCCGATGTGTATGGGGAGAGGATGGCATGGGACATATATTGATTGAAAATCTCGGAAAAACATATATTGACAGGCGTCGAAAGCAGCGAAATTCCAAAGACAAAAACAGGTCTCCCGGAACTCAGGTGCAGGTTTTAAAAGATATAAACCTCGAATTGGAAGACGGCGAAATGGTGTGTATCCTGGGACCATCCGGATGTGGGAAATCTACTCTTTTACGAATAATCGCAGGTTTTGATCGCCCGTCTGAGGGAACTGTCCTGATTGATGGAAAACCAGTCAAAGGTCCCAGTTCTGATCATATATTCGTATTTCAGCATAGTTCTCTTCTACCGTGGATGACCGTCAGACAAAATGTTGGACTCGGTCTCCGACATATGAATGATAAGAAAGCGATGGGGAAACAAATTGAAGAATACATTGAAATGGTGGAACTCGAGGGATTCGAGGATCACTATCCCTATCAGCTTTCGGGCGGTATGAAGCGACGTGCAGAGCTGGCCAGGGCTCTGGCGGTAGACCCGGATATTCTTTTTATGGACGAACCATTTACAGGGCTGGATTATCTGACCCATCTGAAAATACGGGAAGAAGTCGTCAATATGCATGAGTTTTTGGGAAAAACAACCCTTTTTGTTACCCATGATATTGATGATGCGCTGGTTATGGGAGACCGTATTGTGGTTTTAAGCGGCAGACCCGCCAAAGTTAAGCTTTCCCGAAAACTTACGTATGTACGACCGCGTGATTTCATGAAAGAAAAAGGCCTTAGCGAACTGCGAGAGGAAGTTTTTTTCATGCTGGGAGTTCATTATGCGGTTTAGAAGTTCAAACCATATCCCTGTAGCCTGGTGGATCATTTGGGCTGCAATTATCTGGCTGTTGCTCATCTCATACCTTCATTTATATCTTAACGGTCAAAATATCAACCGAAATATCATTAATATGGGATACATGCCGGTTATTACAAATCTGGCATGTCCATTGTTGGATTATGCCAGTCGCAGCGGCGTTGGTATCCAGTTTAACGCCATTAAATTTTCCTCCTTTGCCGAAATGGCTGAAGCGCTTCGAAATGATGACATCCAGGTAGCCTTTATTATCGCTCCCCTATCCATCGTGCTTCAACAGCAAGGAGTAGATGTCAGGGTTATTTGTATCGGAAACCGACATGAAAGTACTCTGGTAACTGCCAAATCACAAAAAATTCATTCAATTACTGACCTGGCCGGAAAAACGGTCGCAGTGCCGATGCGCTATTCAGGCCACAACCTGAGCATGCTTCAACTGATGGAAAAATACGGCATGGAAAAAAAAATAAATATAGTTGAAATGAACCCCCCGGACATGGCTTCCGGCCTCACTACCGGTTCTCTTTCCGCTTACTATGTAGGTGAACCCTTTGCCGCCCAAACCATAAAAAATGGAGATTCATGTGTTTTGTTTTATGTTGAGGAAATCTGGCCTGATTTTATCTGCAATCTGGTTTTGGTTCGCCAGGCATTCATCGATAAAGATCCCAATGTGATCCAAACCCTGGTGACCGGAGCCGCCCGTTCTGGCATATGGGCGAACCAACATCCAAAGGAAACAGCAAAGATTGCCAGCCAATACTGGAATCAGCCATCCGAACTGATCGAATACGCCCTCACCCATCCCGAAAATAGAATTATCTATGACCATTTTGTTCCACGAGTAGCAGAACTTCAGCAGCTCGCAGACCTGATGCAGCATTTCAACCTGGTTGTTTCCAATGATATTACAGGGCTGGTAGAAGACCGTTTTGCCAAAAATGTCAATCTCAACGAGGTAACCAATCTCGACAGTATTTTCAGACCGCCCTTATTCATTGGAAAAAAAGCAAAATAGTGCCCGAACGAAAACTGTCTTTTTCGTTCAGGCATAAAATAAAACATCGGGAAATTTAAATTGACATATCCCGATGTTTCATTTTATTTTGGTATATCCTGCCTTGATACAAAAGAAGATTATTGTCTCATTTTACATTCCTTATCCCACTCCGGGCAGGCTGTTTTCATATCAGTTGTGTATTTGGCCAGGCATTCACTGCATTCCATTTCCACATTGGGCACATCACCAAACTTTTCCCTGATTTCATCGGCGGTCAAATGAGAAACTGCGCTACATCCGCATTGGGGACAAGCCGTTTTGATAGTATAAACCTTACCGCTCATTTTGCACCTCCTGAATTAGTGCCTGAGCGAAAACTGTCTTTTTCGCCAATATCTGCGTCAGACTCAAATTTTA
>JAGYNR010000070.1 GCA_018399715.1 Desulfobacterales bacterium
TGTTTATAATACAACCTATAAAAAACATTTTGTTTTTATACTCGATGATCAAGTTTTTTCCCGTCATTCCGGCGAAAGCCGGAATCCAGAAGGTTTTGCGGGCTTTAAGGAATTGTTCAAAATTTTCTGGAAATCATTGTCGCTTTTAAATGAGATATTTCCACCTTTTTTGAAAAGTTCATCAATATTATCAAGAGCTTTTTGTTCGGGTGTTTTATTCATGATTCAGCCTGCTTTACTTTCAGGTGATAGAATAGTAAGCAAAATGGTTTACAAATCTAACTTGAAATGTCAAGAATTCTTTTATTCTGAGTTAGTGCTGATTTTGAGAAATTTCTGAGTAACCAATGAATTTGACAATTTTGAGTATATTTTACGTGGAGAAGCATTTCAAAGAATGAAATCTAAAAAAATGGAAGGAGTCAGTCTTTTAGATACTTTTTTAAATCGCGGTAGAAATTTTCATGAGAGCCAAAGGCGTATAGATATAGTGTCAAGTCAATAACTTCATAAGCCAACAGAACCTGTTGGTTTGACTTGAATTTATAAACTTGGACACCTTGTAAATCGCCAATCTTTGTATCGCCAACTAAAGGATTGCTTAATATGGCTTTTACAGCAATATCCAAGTTTTTAATTTGTTGTTTATGAAGCTTTTTCTTTTGCTTGACGAAAAGGGGTGATTGAATAATCTCCTTGAAAATAGTCATTCACCCTCTCCAAAAACATATGGAGTGCCCCGGCCAGCTTTAATTTGCTCTCTACCAACTAAAATGTCCTGGATAAAAGGAAGGGGAAGGTCTGGATTGTCCTCAACCATTTGTCCTATTTTGGCCCAATATTCGATTTGACCAGCTATTGACCTGTTAAAGACTTTCGATCTGACTTTAGCTTTTTCAAATAAATCGTCTGAAACCTTAACTGCTGTTGGCATAGTACCTCCTTTATAAAAAGATTGGTAATAATATAACATATAAAGTTGTAATTTGCAACTAAGTGGCTGTGTTTTCCATAACGAATTTAACGAATTTTGAACCGAAAGTTGCCCTCATGCCAAGATCGACTTAGCAACTGGATGCTCCCGGCGTGCTGCATCATGTAATGGGAGGTGCAATGGATATTTATGCCTGGGCTTTGATGCCGAACCACTTCCATATTCTTTGTAAACCGAAAAATTTTCCTTTATCGGCCGGCATGCGTAAACTGCTCACCGGCTACGTCATCAATTTCAACGGGCGCCATAAAAGACGAGGACACCTGTTTCAGAACCGATACAAATCCATCGTTTGCCAGGAGGATATTTATCTCAAAGAGTTGGTCCGCTATATCCATCTGAATCTATTAAGAAGGGTATTGGTCGAGGATCTTGATCGGCTGAAAAAAATCCATAGTCTGGGCATTTCTTGCTCGCGGGAAAAGTTGAATGACCATGGCGGGACACCCAATATGTTTTATCTTTTTTCGTGATGAGGGACGTTCGGAACAAACGTCCCCCATCAATGAAATTCAGAAACCAAAGCAGAGATATACTATCGTAAAACGCGTTGAATTGACGAATTTGCTTGGAATCAAAGAGGATGTTCAATAAATTATCTTTCCTGTGATGGTTAAAAAAAAGCCACGCGAAAATCCATGATTAGCTGAAATACGCTGGAATTTAATCCGGCTAGAGATCACGATAAAATGCCCCCAACTAATAAAAGTTTATAAAAGTATTGAAAATTTAAACATATTTTCTTCCTGAGAAAACATCCCAAATAGTTTCTTCTTGGCATATATTTTCTTAACCTTTCGGAAATTGGTTATGTGGACGGCCATTATCTTTAACCTTGATCCGGAGGCTTATTAGCATGGCTCAGATGATTCGGTGCGAAAATTGCCAGAGTTGGTTCCAGCCAATCCTCTTCTCATATTTTTGAATAACGGCCATGCTTTAGCGGCACAACAAAAAATGAAAGAAGAGATCAGCAGTTAATTCTTTCATATAAATTTAATAATGACAAAAAAGTAGCCAAATGCAAAATGAACTGTTTTATCAAAGCAAAAAATCAATCCGATTTATAGATATCCACCTTCGTTTCCAAACATTTTCGTAAAGACAAATCATTTACCCCGATTTCAAACCAGGAATGGGGTTTTTGATAAAAGTCCAGGCCCCGGCCGATTTTGATCACCCACCCATTATCAATCCGGATTTCCCGGTCATGCATATTGGGGTCCAGTTTGATATCTAAAATTATGTCGATTTCAAGCAGGCTTTGTTTGAGTTCTTCCAGGTTATCCCGCATTTCGGAGATGTTTGTTTTGTCATCATAGCTGGTGATCAGATTAATTTTGCGGATGGTTGCCTGTTTGACAACCGTTTCACAAAGACGAATTAAATTTTGAATTTGGTGCGTCACCCGGATATACGGGTCTTCAATCGTAATTTCTTTTGCACCTTTTAAATACGGCCCGATAACGGTTTCATAACTGAATCCCATATCACCGTAAAAAATTGTATAGTGCTGCTCTTTCAGTTCGGGAATCTCTGGTTCCGGTTCAGCTTCATCATTCTTTTCCCCGGCTATAGGTTCAGGGATATGGACCGGGGTTTTTCCATATTCAGGTTCAGGCTTTTCTTCTTCCGCTGGTTCTGCCTGCTCTTTTTCCTTTGCATCATCGCCTTCATCATCAAAATCCATATCAAGGGTTTTGCGCTTGGGCTGCTGGGTGGCCTTGATGTTTTTGGATTCCGGGCAATCAACAATCATTTCTTTTCCATCTGTAGTGAAAAACGAAAGATTAATATTTGCAAATTCATCATCCGGCTTTCGTTTGTTCATCTGCTCTTTTATTCTGCGCCGGGCCTCCACTGCATATGCCACATATTCTTCAAATTCTTTATCCGTGGGCTCATCAACCGGATGCAGGATCTTTAAAAATGCACATAATGTTTTCTTGATACCGATTTCATCTCGTCCTTCAATGGCCTTACCCAGGCGAACCCGATGGTTCACCGCTTCATATTTGTTTTGGTGTTTTAATTGATAATGAAAGGCTTCAGCCAGGTAATCCGTTATGAATCCATAATTGTTGGTTAAATAAGCGGTCGTATTTTTGGGTATTTCCCATCCCGGCAAGTAGCAGGCAAATCGATCCATTATGGCCAGGTCAAATTCTTTGGGCAGGGGCAGGAAAAGATCATAATCACTGGATCTGACAATCTGTTCGATGGAGTGATCAATATTGCCGACAAATGCCATGCTGGCATCGGCAATAACCTCAACACCCCTTGAGAACCTGCCGTTTGCCATATAATCCTTCATAATCTGAATGGTATCCGGATCTTTGATTTTGATGCCGGCCACTTCATCAAATGCCACGGTATCCCAAAATCCCACCAGCCCCATTTTTTTCCGCGCATTATTATAAAAAAGCACAGACTTTGTTGACTGGCCGCCACTGACCAATGTGGAATACGGTGAAAATTCACTGAAAAAATAAGATTTTCCGGTTCCCCTGGGACCCAGCTCGATAAAATTAAAATTGGCCTGCACCAATGGAGCAAGACGGGCAACATAATGAAACTTAAGTCGGGTTGACAGTTTGGTGGGTTCTAATCCAACAGATCGCAAAACAATATCCAGCCATTCATCTCTGGTAAATTGTTTCCGATTTTCTCCATAGCGTTCAAAATCGAACCGACTCAACTGGATGGGACGCAGATCATCAATAATAAAAGCGTAATTGTCTTCATCATATTCATTATAGGCAACAGTCACTTCCGCCCAGATACCGCCTTCCAGCAGCCGGTCATTGTCGCGATAAAACTTTTCACCAATGGCAATGCGCTGGGAATTGAAATTTTCCAAAGAGGCCCAGTGCCGTTTTTCTTTTTCAACATATCGAACATGTACTTTATCGATAAACTTATGTTTCCCATTGGTCGCTACTTTGGATTGAGCAGCATTGGCTTCATCCGGCCGCACGTAATTATCCTGAAGCGTTGCCAGCACGGCTTCCATGCCTGCCTTGATTTCTTCCGGTTCATCACTGGCGCAATATCGTGCCAGCAAAAATTCCAATACAAATGTGGGAACATTGGTGCCCTTTTTAATTCGATGCAACAGGTCTTTACGGACGATCCGGCCTTCAAAAACAGAGGTTAATTTTTTATCTAATGCATCCATGACTTACACCACATAATCGGTTTTTAGGTCCAGTTTATCGTAGATTGCCAATGTCGATGGGTTCATGGCCTTCACCGTAAATTTTCCATGATACTCTTCCTGCATTTTCAATGTTACCTTCAACCGTTGCCCCGGCTTGATGGTAACTGTTCCGGTTGCCGGATTGACGATCCCGCCCGCTTTGGCTTCTCCCTTCACATTGTTGTTTTTATCATGCGCTTCTATCAGCAGTTCAATCTCATTTTCTTGGGTAAACAACTCCATCTGCTTTTTTTCATATTCAATATCCATAACCGGAAATCGTGACGTAATTGTTTTGGCATCAGTTTTATAGGAAATTTTAATTTTGGCTTTTTCTTGTTGGAGATGTTCCTTGGTCAAACGGACGGAAATGATCGGGACAATGCATTCCTGCAAAGAAATGCCGCCATGGAAATAAAGTTGCCCGGCGCGATATGCCACCAAACTACGCGGGCCGGCCACGTTTTCAAAATCCCCCCGCATTCCTAAATGACTCGCGGATAACACAAAATTGGCATTATCTGATACACCATTTCCCAGTGCCAGTCGATCATGAACAAAAACCCAATTTCCATTCGGTTTTGTGCAGACATCTCCGGCTTCGATATGCGGATTTAAGAAAAACCCATGGTCTGTGGCGATTACCACTTCATTGAATCCCAATCCTTTTAATTTGTGAATGGCCACCCGAATTCGTTTCAAGGCGTCTTGAATCAACCGAAGGGTTAATTCCGGATCAGTTTCCAGGTAAGCATCAATTTCAACGCTTCGAAGAATCAATAAGTCTACTTCCGGCTGTATTTTTTTTCGGGGTTTGATAAAATCGGCCAACTTCATTTCTTCAAACCGCTGTCCGTATTTATTTCGCATCACATCCATGCGTTGTTTGACAGATGTAATTTTTACAGACCCCAAAAGAGGGATCACTTTATTGTCTTCTCTGGTCAATGCAAGATGATGCCCTGCTTCCGGAAGCAAACTGGCCATGCCCACCAATGTGATGCTTGGCAATTGCGCCATTGCCGGTAAAAATTCAACCGGATCGTCTTCCCCCAGTTGCTGTTCCAGGGCCACTCCCAGTTCATAGCGGAGTGAATCAATCATCAAAAAAGCAACTTTATGACCGCTTTCCTGGAGTTTAGGCGCTATTTTGCTGTCAAACAGATCTGCGTTGGAAAATCTTCCCAATGGAGGCCAGCCGGTGTTTTCCACATGACGAATAAACAAGTCCTGTACGTTTGATGACAAGTTTCGGTACCTGGTTCTGGCTTTTTCAATGATTTCACTCATCGAGGAAACAGACGCCATAGCGTCAGACACGGATTGCTCAAATTCTCTTTGAAGTCTGTCCACTTCACGCAAACTGCTTACATAAAAATCGACCAAAGCATCAATGGTCTGTGCGTAATCCGGCAATTGACGTTCAAAATCATCACATGTTTCACACAATGCAAGGGCAGCGCCTACAAGTCCCCATTGCACCTGGCTTTCACCGATACCGGCCCATACATTATGGGTATGTTGATTTAAAATATATCGTGCCCTGTCCGCATCATTATTTTTAATCGCCGTTATCCCCTGGGCTAAAAACGACCTTTCTTCAAAAGGGAATGTGTCTCGTATGCCAAAATCGGTAATGGATTGGCAATGACCGGGCAGTTCAAGTTCCTTTTCGATTGCCTGGGCGCGCTGGATATAGATAGCCTGGGTTCGCTGGTCATTTCGAAGCCGTTCACAAAGATCTTCAATTATCGGTTTTGCTTCATCACTGGCACGGGGAACATTGGAAAGAGATTCCGGCAGACATGTCGGCAGGTCGAAAACAAATTCACTGTATAAAACAAATCGCCAGAGTTCATCCGATATGCTTGACCAGGTTTTCCCCCGTGTGATGAGCTTCAACCCCAGACAAACGGCAAACAGATCTTTGGCTTCAGACACCCAGCTTGCGTTTGCTTCCCCCTCTCTTGCTTCTAACGACTGCTTTTGCTTGTCAGTGGGGGCAAGGAGTGCAAATAAAATATCATTTGCCGACTCTACCTGTAATGCCACCTGTAAATTCGGCCACCCCTTGCCGCCCCCAACTGCATCAATCACGGCAAAAGAAGGCGTTGGGTCCTGACTGAAAATGCGGCGGATTTCCGTTGCATGGTCCGGCTTTGCTTTTAAACAAAGATGCATGAAAGCATCTCCGGCCCCATCCGGAAACACGCTGCCGCATACGGTATAAAGCGCAAATGGATCTTTTTGCTTTTCTTCTTCGGTTTCCGGTGCTTTGGCCGGAACATATACCAGCAGCCCCTCCAAATCCGTATTGGGGCGACCAAGATTTTTTAATGCCTTTAATGCATTTTCCCGGCTGGTGATGCTGCTGTTGCTGGCATCAATGATCTTTAAAGAATCGCTTGCCATATTCAGGCAAACATCCCGGTAAATTTTTTCCGGATCATAAACAGCGAGTATGCTGTTTTTCCGGAGTCGCGGCAAGAAAACCTGCTCCTGAATATACTTCTTTATTTTCATTGATGGCTCCGAATGTCCGGTTCCTGTCCTGATTTTTTTATTGTATTTTATGCGTTTCGAAAAGTTTCAACAGTTCTTTGAAGTCTGGACTCGTTAACATTTTTGCCTCGTATCAAGAGATAGTCATTCAGCATTTCCGTTACCGCTTCAAAAATGGCACGATCTCCCTGCTTTTGCCAGAAGCGAATATCAAATGAACGTCTGTCATCGGTTATACGCTGGTATTTTTCTTCTATTTTTTTCATCACGCATTCCTGTTGTCATATGTATGCCGGATTAGCTGTTTAAGTTCTGTTTCACTGAGTTTTTTCGGAACCCATTTGGTTTTGGGATTTCCTTTTTTATCCGTGCCGGTTTCAATTTCTTCCCATAAATCGTCTTCCAGATCATGGGCAATGGCATAACTTCTGTCCTTGTGGCTGGCCCGGATCACCCGCTCCGGCCAGATACTGTATGCCAGGTGCGCCCAGTCATATTTGCCTTTTTCAAGGTCTTTCCAGGTTTGTTTCAGCTTGTTCTGCCAGGCTTTGAGCTGAAACAGTTTCCACAAAGGTGCGGCGGTTATCTGGACACCGTCGTTTAAATTAGGTTTCCAGAATTCGGCAATGCGAAGCAGTTCATCGTGAAAATCTTTCAGTTCTACTGCCATATCAGAAAGCTTTTCCAGATCTTTTTCTTCCTGTTGGATCCGGTTGGATTTTTTGCGTAAATTTTCTGCATCATCTGAAACCTGTTTGAGTTTGGGGCAAACGAAATTGTTGACACATGTATACAATGTCTGATCAGTCAGCCGGTGATAATAGAGCCACAAGGTATATGATCCGGATGGGGTGGATAGGGGCCAGTAAATGGGGGCCTGACGGCGGCTTTTGGAATAGCGCTTTAAATGATCGGCAAAAAATTTACCAGGTTTTGTAAAATATTCCCGCAAATCGCGCACACCTAAAATTTCACAGGCTTCCTGTTCAATGTTATTGGCGTTTTCTTTCCAGATGACTTCAATGGCTTCACGAACGCGGGTGATGATATCCTCTGAATGGCCTTCATCATCAACAATGATGCCGGACCAGGATATGCGGAGAGGGTAATCGGAAGGAACGTCTTTGGGTTCGGCCGGAAGGCCGGAGGTGTTTTGGAGCATGCCGGGGGGAGACGTTGGAAGAGGATCAAAGGGGTCAGATAGCGTGGGTAAATCCTTTTTCCCGATTGCATAATTAATATCCCAGCGGCCATATATAGCACCAACCAAATAACTTACGGTACTTTCTTTTAAGGTTTTTATTTCTGATCTAAAATTGACATTCTCAATATTTAATACTTCAGGCCAAACTTCGATAGCTCTTCTGGTTTTATACAGAATGTCTTTCCCTGTAGGTATCTCTTTAGAATGTCCAGAGTTGTAATATTTTTCATTCAATTCATTTTTCTGCTTATCGTCAAAACCAAATAAATTAAATACGATATCATTTATTTCTGATAATGATTTCTGATAAATACTTAATAATTCAATAATATTTTTTAATTGTTGTTTTGATCCCTTATCATTAACATATGCGGATACAATTGAACTAATAAAGAATGGGTTCGTTTCATCAATTGAATCAATCTTCTTAACCAATGAAAAGCATTGCTTCGCAATTTTTTCTAATTCATCACTATACAAAATGCTATCCGGCGTGGGCATTGATGCAACATGTGCGATCTCAAATTTTCTGCCAGGATGAATTGTGTGGACAAAATAATCTGCCAGTCTGCTATTTAAAAAACCTAACAATGAGAATCTTGATCCATGATTTGAAATAATTGCCATACCAGCATCAGAAAAAATATGGTCACTTGGCATTATGCGTATATTAAATCCGACACTACTGATTCGAGGATATGTAAATCCTCCTTTAAAAAAATATTTTGTATTTTTAATCGTTCGAGATGCCCCTCCATAATGTTCTTCAGCAAAAGATTTAGGTTCCTTACCCTCCTCTCTCCAATTAAAAACCGCTACCTCACTTGAAAAAAATTTTTTATACTCACCCCCTCTACAAATCGGCACCCATTTTTTTTTGCGATGCAAATCAACTGCATCTACTTCATATCTCAAGCGAGTAAATCGAAATAAATCCCCTGGAATCAACCCCTGCAAAACATTGGCATTAGAATTTTCAACAGATTGAATTGAACCCCATGCTGCATTATTGTCTAAAACCGAATGTTTAATAAATGATTTCAGTGCGACATCATGTACTTGATATGCTATGACAGTTCCAGGTAGAGATTTAAACCATTTTAAATTTCTAATTCGAAAAGCTTCATTATGCCGACTAGTATTATAATCCGAAATAGAATTTCTAATTAACTTCTCTCTATCTTGTGATTCTGTGGCATTAATAAAAAAAGCATATTGACAAAAATTGTTTCTTGTTGATTGAAGAATTGAGGCACATGTCTCGACTGTGGCGCCGTCCAAGACACCACCAGATAAATCAGCCATAATTTGCAATGGCAAATCCCCTGTTGTAATTTTTTCTCTAAGAGGAATGAAAAATTCCAAATTTTGAAATGTCCTTGAAGTAATTGCACCAACTCTTCCCTTCTCAACCAAAAAATTCCCCGAACGATAAAAAAAGCACATATATGCATCAGGCCTTCCAAGGTTATATCTATTTTTTAAATAAATATTTGCTTCCGAAGGTGAATCTCCAAACGGCGGATTCATCAGCACCACATCATACCGTTTTCGACAAAGGTCAATAAACGCAAATCCTTTGGCAGCATCCTCTACAAATAACCTTCGTTGGCTGCCATCTTCCGTTTCTGCCTGTTCCGCATATTTCCTTAACGCATCCAAAATCTTTTCTTCAGCAGTCTGCCAGAACTGGGTTTTATCAGGCAGATCCGCAAAATCAAACAATTCCCGCTGATGCTGTATTGGCGCAAAGCCCGGTAAATACCCGGCTTCTTCTTTTCTGCGAAGCAGTTCCTTATTAAACGCTTCCCTGGCCTGTTCCACGGCATCGGCGATTTCTTCCTCAATTTTCAGCAATGACCCGGCTTCTCCAGCCAGCTCCATTTTTTCAAAAATGATTTCAACCAACTGCCCCAACACTTTGGGTTTCAGGCTTTGGGCAAATTCTTGTAAAAACGTTTTTTCGCCGGGCATGGGTTCCGCACAGACAATATTGGATTTTCTGATTTGGGGCCGGTTAACGGGTTTAACCCCCTGTTCCTTCCAGGTCCGCTGGGCGCGCAGCCACAGAGACAATCCGGCAATCTGAACGGCCCGGGGATCAATATCCACCCCATGAATGTTATTTTCGATAATCAACCGGGGGATATCCCTGAGCAGATCTTCCTTTACCGGGTAGGTTTCGATCAACAACCCGAATTTTCCACTTACAGCCCCTTGCCATTGTCCGGCAGCCTGCAAATCCCAGGATTCCTCATAAATCTTTTCAAAAAGATCAAACGCATAAAGGCCAAAATGCATGGACCCGCAGGCCGGGTCCAGCATGAGAATTTCCCGGGGATCTTTTATCGGCCGATGGTCAATATAAACCGGCAGATTCAGCAGCTCTTCCTGGCTGAGATCCGCATCCGTCTTATTTTCTTCCGGTGCGTTTTCACCTTTTGCCAAAAAGATTTCATTGGGCCGTCTCACCAGGTAGCGGCACTGATCCTTTAATCCGGTATTTCCTTTTGTCATCTCATACCAGGTGCGGCCCAGGGTGTTGTCTGTTAAAAACTCCACCACATACCGGGGCGTAAAAAACTGATTGCGCACCGCCAGTTCCCGGCTGTTTCTTGGGGCCTGGGATTCATCCCGCATTTTTTTCCGCTCTTCTTTGGAATTAAAATACTGATAAATCCAGCCAATGGTTTCATCTTCGGCCCACAGATTTTCAAGTTCCACATCATTTATTTTTTCAAGGAGTTCCAACAGAACGGATTCCTTTGGAAACAGTCTGCCCATGGGCGAATACCGGTCAAACAGCACGGCCAGGTCCATGGCGAATTCATCAAACACAGAAAACAGATAATTTCGGTATGTATCGCCGGTTTCTCCCAGGGATGTGCCGGCCACCCGTGCATACAACTGAAAGCCTTTTGAGTTGTATCCTTTTGATATGGACTCCATCAAAATCCCCCGGGCTTCAGCCATGCGCAGGGCAGAGAGCCGGTTTAACACGGTAAACGCCTGCTCCCGGACAATACGGGATAAAATTTCCTTTTTATCACTACAAGAGCTGGCGGCCAGGTAATGGTCCATTGTTTCGCGCAACAGTTTTGCGGTTTGGTATCGAGCATCATTTAAGTGAGTCAGACTGTCTATATTGCCGACGGTTCCGCTATCCGGGTCCATGCCGTAATCATGCTGCAATTGCCGGGTAAATTCATCAGAAAGCAGGCTTCTTGATTCTGAAACGAATTTTTGAAGCCTGTTCCGGGTGGTCTGATCAAACGCCATTTTATTATCAGCTCTCTATACTGATGGTCACTTCAATATCACTATACAAATCCAGTTCATTTTTCAGCACATTGAGACGCTGGATAAGCTCAGTTAACTGTTCAACACTGTTTACGGCAGACGGCAAACAAATGGTGCGGGAAATTTTTGTTTTACCGGATTCTTCTGCTTTTCGCTTTTCTTCCTCCAGGCGCTGTTTGCGACGGTTTTGGCCTTTTTGGACAATCCGGTCTTTAAATTCCGCGGAACGGGAAAGAATGACAAAGTCCTGATTGATCAATTTCTTGAGTCCGTAAAGATCCCGGGTTGCTTCAATTTGAAGGTCTTCAATCCTGCTGATCATATCGTTTTGCTCTTCCTGGGTTAATTCCGCCCATTCCGTGAGCCTGCGCAGACCCTCTTCAACTTCTTTTAATTTATCTTTTTGCGCGTCTCCCATACTGATGGCGGCATCCCGGACACACGCTTTGATATTGGTTAAAGACGTATTAAAATCAGTGACATGCTTGTAAAAATCATCTTTGGAAACCCATTCATCCATAAGCGCCATATCTTCATCCAAATCCCGACGCAATTGACCGGGAATACCGCTATCCGGCAATGATTTGATTTCTGCCAGATGCTTCTGCAATTCTTTCAAGGTGTCTTCCAATCCTTGTTTAAATGCCCGGTCCACAATTCTGGCCCATTTAATATTTTCATAGAGGCTGGATTCCTCACCGCCAAAACGCACCGGAGCATCAGATGCATCGGTGAAAAGCACATCGGCTATTTCTTTGCTAAGGGATTCCAGTCGATCTGCCCCAGGAAGGTTTAAGTGATTCAGTTTTTCACCCAAAGAACCAAACTGGGA
>JAGYNR010000071.1 GCA_018399715.1 Desulfobacterales bacterium
GAGATCCGATACCAATATTTTGTTCAAAAGGTTCGTGAAAGTGGTATAACCGTACAAACTGGTCAGTTTCAGGCTTTAATGGAAGTCTCACTGGTAAATTACGGGCCTGTAACGCTCATCCTGGAAAGTTAAATCAATGTTCAAAAAATGTATCGAGGGTTTTCTAGTTTTTTTGTTTTTGTATTTTTGGGGATATCCGGTTAGTGCAAGTATTAAAACGATAGAAGATCTGGGAAAATTCATTGGAAATAAAGATGCAGTTCTGGTCGTCAATGACAGTGGCAAAGTTCTCTATGCAAAAAATGAAAAAAACCTATTGATACCGGCCTCAACTTTAAAACTTCTCACCTCGCTGGTGGCCATTCATTATCTGGGCGAAAATTACCGGTTTAGAACCGAATTTTATATGGATCGATCCCATAATCTTACAATCAAGGGTTATGGAGATCCCATGCTGATATCGGAAGTTGTTGATGAAATTTGCAAAAAAATTGCTTTCGGAGTTAAAAAAAGCGGCGCAGCCATCAAAGATATCATTTTAGATGATTCTTATTTTGAGCAACCATTGATTATCCCCGGCATATCGACATCGAACCAGCCATACGATGCTCCCAATGGTGCCTTGTGCGTCAATTTCAACACGGTTTGTTTTCGCCGGGATCCTGACAATACGTATTTGAGTGCTGAACCTCAGACGCCACTGCTTCCCTGTTCTTTAGAAAAAATACGACAAACCGGCCTGGATCATGGCAGAATTGTTTTATCTCAGGATCAAAATGAGATGCTTTTTTATGCAGGGGCGTTGTTTCGTTATTTTTTGAAGCAAAACGGTGTCAGTATTCACGGATCGATTCAATCCGGAAAGGTCAATCCCGAAACCGACGCTCTTTTTTTCACCTATTTCTCCCAATATTCCTTGAAAGAAATAATCAAAAATCTGATGGCTTTTTCGAACAATTTTATTGCCAATCAATTATTGATTGCGGCAGGCATAAATGCCTGCAATTCTCCCGGAAATCTGGAAAAAGGAATTCTGGCTGCCCGCCAATTTGCGCAAAGCTACCTCGATATAAACAATATGAGGTTGGTGGAAGGTTCCGGTATATCCCGTAACAACAGGATCAGCGCAGAGATGATGATCAACATACTGGATTATTTTGCCCCTTACTACCAGCTGATGCCATCGAAACGAAGTGCATTCTTTAAAACAGGTACGCTGCAGGATATCAGCACACTTGCCGGATATATTGAAAATCCCAATAAAGCACCTCTTCGTTTCGTTATCATGAAAAATTCTCCCGGACTTCCGGCTTTGTCCATTTTAGAAAAGCTTCTTGACCTTAAACATTTCTAAAAAAGCATTGATGGTTCAACAATGACTGACCAAATCAAAAAACGTAAACAATCAGTGGAGTCGGATGATAACCCATGCAACCTTTTTTGATTATCGGGGCAGTTGTTGATGAAATTTTTCCACTAATGGACTTTTTCAAAAGCCCTTCTGAAATGACAATTGGCGGTAGAAAAGCCATTTTTGGAAAACTTGCCGGCAGGAATGTGGTTGCCCTTGTCACCGGAATCGGTTTGGTCAATGTCGCTCAGTCATTGACAGCAGCAATTGAAACGCTGAATCCGGCTATGGTTATCCAGACAGGATGCGGGGGTGCCTACAAAACATCTGGTCTTTCCATAGGGGATTTAGGCATTGCAGATGAGGAAATCGATTTTCATCTGGGACTGGAACGACATCTTTCATTACCCGCAGTTGGAAAAAATGTTTCAAACTCATTTGAATTTCCGGAATCACTTCCCTTTCCGGTTATGATTAAAGACGGTTGCGAATACCAAAACCGTTTCCCTTTAGATAAAGGACTGAGCCGTTGGGCGTTTGAAATATTAAATCGTTTATTTGAAAATTCGGTTCAAATTGCTACCGGATCTTTTGTTACAGTCTCCACAATTACAGCAACGGAGGAAAAAGCCTCACTGATTTGTCAATATTATACACCGTGCATAGAGTCGATGGAAGGTTCAGGAGCTGCTCAGATATGTCTTTTTTACAACATTGCTTTTCTGGAAATTCGGGGTGTCAGCAACGATGTCGGAAACCGTAACCGAAGCCAATGGAATCTTCCCCTGGCCTCTGAAACCAGTGTAAAGGCGGCTCATTTGTTAATAAAATTTTTCCATCAGTATAAGGGACTTTGAAAAAACAGTTAATTTTCTTTATCTGAAGTAATAACATTTGCCTCCGGATAGTCATCTTTGCAAAATGATTCTGCCTGGTTTTGTTTTTCAACCGGCCCCAGAATTTTATCCAGTATTACTTTCGTGATCAGATATGTAGGGCGGATTCCCTCCCTGCCCATCCCGCCGTATGCCAAGGTCTGCCCGCTTAAAAGAGGATTATCTGACGCATAGTAAGCATACCGTACTTTTACATTTTTTGGTATGTGTCCTCTTATCATTGCAGCACTGATAGCCTGCTGATAGTGCCCCCCTTCCATTTCAAGACCAACGGCTTTCCAGGTGGTCATCTGAAACTTTTCAAGCACATCCCGATTTTGAAGCGAGGTTCCTAGTACCGTGACAATGGGGCCTACATAGACATTGGCATATTCCTGAAAGTCACTTGTTTTTAAATCGTTTTTAACGGGATAATTATGAGCAGCTCCCTCCAGAACATGGGAGGTTGCCAGCATGATATCGCCTTTTTTCCCTGAAAGAATACCAGCCTTACCCATAATGGAGATAGACTTAATATCAAACAGTATTTCAGATGCTTTATCAATAAACGGTGACAAAAGTTCATCCATTACTTCGAAGGCCTGGGCTCCGAACGCATAGTCCATCACCAGGATCACCGGCATATTATCCTGATGCTGATCAACATCGAATCGAAGTTCAGGATGAAAGCGCACTGCTTTCAGTTGACTGGTATCGATTATCTGACAGTCAATATGAGATCCGGAACAATCCGGAACTTCATGCAGACCATGCTGAAGTGCAAAATTTTTTATTTCATTATCCTTATTTCTGAAGCATATAAAAAGATCGAAAATATCTTCTTCCTGCTTATTGTTGTTACTCTCGATAGCTGCATATCCATAAAGAATATTCAGAATACTGTGCATATTGGCACTGATAATATGAAGCGGACGATTTTTAAATCCTAGTGCCAGCAATTTACCCTTGATCATTCTTGCCCAGTTTCCACCGTATTTATGATGCCCGATCAGTTCTTTCAAAGACGGTGTAAAATAAACAGTCAATTTGTTATCTTCACATTCCGCTTCCGACTTGACCCGGTTTCCCAGACTATGAATGATTTGAAACAGTCCATGATTACTTCGGTTTTGTTTTCGATTCTTTTCAAGATAGCTGAACGTACCCATTGTTTCATGGTAAGTTCGTCCCAAGATCATACTCAAATTCCAAATCGCCCTGTCCAGATCGCTTCCGCTCAAATGATTTTCTTTCTGAATGGTTTCTTCCAGGATTCGCCATTCCACAGTGAAATGTCCATGACGGTCGCACATCTGGTCCCTGATTTTGCCGGCTTCGATATGCAAAAATGTCAGGTGGGTCAATAAGTCATAAATTTCGCTTAATCCCCGGGTGATAACAAAACACATGTCTGTTTCACTGACCCGGTAAGAGGTTCGACGTCTTTTCAGCGGATAAATCTTTTCAAATGAGGTTTCTTCCAGTTCTTCCTGAGCTGTTAAAATGATCCGCGTACATTTTTCAATACCCCTGGGCAGCCGATCAATTACATACTCGAGGCCTTTTAGTTCGATAATCCTGGGATCATTCATAGAACCATAAATTTCCGGGCTGAGCATCTTGAGGGCATCAGAAAGGGTCTGCCCGGATTTACCGGATGGTTTGTAAGAACCTCTTAATGCAAGGGCATCAGACAATATTTTGAAACTTCTGATAGCAATTCTGGCCTTGTGTGCTTTGCTGATTTCTTCCAAGAGAGCTCCTTTTTATTGCTAATTCATTGCAGATTTGGGACATCCATGTCTGATAGCAATTTTTTCTAACATTTGAGCAAGACCGACACCTATTGAAAAAATTGAACCAATGTCAAGATTCTGGTCTGCTGTCTGATCGAAAAAAACATTCAGGTTGGAGTCAATCCCGTCTTCAGGTTCCCAGTAACATACCATCAGCGGAACTTTGGGAAGCGGATGCAACACCACCGATATGTCCGATTTAAACTGGTCTTCAACCTGCTTTCCGCTGAACATATGAATCATATCATCGAAAAGGTCGGTGTAGACATCGGCAATACGCTTCAAAGTTTCCTCACATCGTTTTTTAAATAAAGGATACCGTTCATTTCCACCGTTTAGCTCCCGAAATGTTACCCAGCGATGTAAAACCGGATGACCCTTGCTGTGTAAAACATAATTTAAAAAAGGAATGGCGACCCAGGGATTGATATGGATATCCGCAGATAAATTACCCTGAGTATCGACACTGAAATTTTTTCCCATTACTTTCAATGTCAGTTTTCCCTTGAAAAATTTACCCCCTACCCGCTTAGCTGCTTTGGCAAGGTCGATGTTAGGAATTTGGTCCTTTAGCTGCTGAATATATTTCGTTCGGTTATTCTCTATGATATCGGAACCTTCAGGTTTATCGGAAAACCGTTGAATTGTTTCACGGTCCAATTTGGGACACTCTTCGAGACTTTTTAATCCCCTGAAGACCGCTCCGGCAAATGCCAGACAGGTCTTTTCACCACATTCTCCACAGTTTGATTGATCAAGAAGCTGAAAGATTTCCATAGCATTTTTTGGTTTCGGCATATATTTTCTCCTTTTTTTCAGCTAAGAAAAATAATAATACTATATCTTACCGCATCCTTAAACTATAATTACCTGATATTATGTATAAAAATAATGATAAAAGGAAATGGTGTCAACCTCTTCAGAGGGTTTAAGGCACGCAGCAATGTTCTTTTACCAATTGAATCGGTCAACCGGTTTCAAAAATAGCGGATACTACAGACAGGATTTTTTGCTTGTGGCTTCCGGACCAATAAATTTTTTGGCACACGGGGCACTGATGAAAGGATGGTTGTGTTTTAAATATATATTCGGGGACCTTACCATAGATTTCAGTTTTATCTGTCTTCAGGAGAGGAACATTGCAATGGATACACCGGGTAAGGGGGTGGATATCGGTTTTAGTGATATTTAACTGTAAAATAACTTGTTTTAGCTGATGCAGGGGATCGTTGGGTACAATGAAAATCATCTGTATATCCGAGTTTTTTTTGCGAATCCATCGTGTGCGGCTTAACAATATCCGGTGATGTTGCCGGGCTGTGCAAAACAGGTGTCTGTTCGGAACGTTTTTATCATAAAGGGTGTCAAATCCCAGGATTTTCAACCATTTGGCAAGTCTGCCCAAAGAACTTTCGGCAATAAACTTTATTTCCCCGGAATTTTTCTCCACTTTTTGTAACCCATCGCGTTACTGCCATCCGCATTTCGAGAAATCTGCTGGCTGGAATTTCCCCCTTGCCTCTCACCGGATATCTGCATCTGTAGATTTCGTATCCGGAGACGTCAACACAAAGGCGGATGGTATAATGTCAATATCCACCCAATATCGGTTCACATCCAACGCAATCTTCGTATTGCATCCATTTGTCAGCACGATCCGCTCCGGAACCTGGTAGTCTTTTAGCAACCCCATTTGTTCAAAAACTACCCGGTATTTCAATTTTCCGCCATTGCTGTAAATTTCAGCCGCATACACATTTTGGAGAGAATTGTCGAAATAAATTTTCTCATAATCCCCCCAGAAGGATGTTTCCAGAATAAGAACCGGATTTGAAATTATTTTTGAATCGACGGTAGCAAATGTGAAATCGATTATCGGAACCTGACCAGCTAATATCGCTACGATCTCTTTTGGTGTGATCGGAATCGAAAGTAGTCGTTTCAGGCTGGCACCTGATAGGTTCTGTTGGTAAAAACGCTGTTGTTCATGATCCCTTATATAAAAATTCTTTCCATCTGAAGAAAGACTGGCCATAGACTGGCCGGCCAGACCCAACATCTGAATCCGCAGTTTATCCGGCCGGGAGCCGACCCAGGCCATTCTGGCAAATTGTATCTGATCCTCTTTCTCAATGCTTATTTTTCCAATCCCCTTAAAGGTATCGGGAGCTGTTTGTTCACTTAAAATATTTAATAGAGTTTCAGCCTGTTGGATAGATTCCTGATCAACGGGACCCTTATGAAAACCGGCCCAAAAGCTTCCGCAACCACTTAGTATCAAAATTGCCATAACAGGCGCCAACCGAAGAAAAATTGAAACGACTTTCATGGCATCTTAATTTTTTTGTCGGATATGGGGGGATGAAAGTTCATGAATCTTTTTTTCCAATATTGTTTTATCCTGATCCGGTTCTTTGTTGTCAAAGGATTTGCGGAAATATTCCAGGGCTTTCTGCAGTTTGCCGATCTTCATGTAGGCATCGCCCATATGTTCAAGTATTATCGGGTCATCAGGTACTTTTGATACTGCTTTCTCTAAAACTTTTACGGCCTCTTCATATCGGCCCTGCTTGAAATAAACCCATCCAAGACTGTCGATAATATAACCGTCATCAGGTTTGTATGTTAAGGCTTTCTTTATCAATTCTTCTGCTTTTTCAAGATTGCGGTCAAGATCAGCATATGTATAGCCTAGATAATTTAGAGCATTGGCATTTTCAGGTTCCATTGCAATAACTTTTTTCATTTTTTCAATAGACCCTTCTTTATTGTTCAATTTGTCGTACACCACACCAAGACGAAAATGAAGTTTTGGGTTATCCGGATAAATATCAATGCCTTTTTTCAAAATATTAACTGCTTTTTCATATTTTTTTTCATCTTCATACAGCAAACCAAGATAATGAATTAACTCAGGATCATTAGACGTTGTTTTGAGTACCGATTCAAGAAAATCGACAGCCTTTTCAAACTGATTATCTTCCTGATACAAATAGGCGATGTGAAGAACGGCATTTGAATAAAAAGGAGATGGAGGCCTTACTTTTTTTAAATGCTTCATCGCTCTGTCACTATCCTTAAGACCGTCATTTGCAATGCCGGCCAGGTAATGAAGCTCCGAGCTTTCCGGAGCACCAGCGAGCATATGATCGATAATAACCACAGCTTCTTCATATTTTTCCTTCTCCAGATATAACCGGACCAGGGTATGAAGCACCTGCGGATCATCTTCAGACTTTCGTCCCAGCTCTTTCAGGATTCTGGAACTTTTTTTATTTTTATTCTGTTGAAAACAGAAAAAGGCCAATTCCATGGCTGCCCGGTAATTGTTTTGATTCTCGGATAGCAATTCCTCATAGAGAGTCTCTATTTTTTCATTCAATCCTTTGTCTTTATACAATTCCACCAGAGCAAACCGGGGTTCTTCCAGTTTCGGTTCAATTTCCAGTGTCTTTTTGAATTCCCTTTCGGCAGCTTCCGGATTATCTGTTTCTATATACGCTTTTCCCAGATAGTAATGTGCAGCATAAGATTCGGGAAAATGAATCAATAACTGTTTTAATACTTCCTGGGCGTCATAAGGCTGTCTATTTTTCAGATACAGTTGGGCCAGTAATATATATATGTTTTTTTGTTGCGGGTCTTTTTCCAGAATCTGTTTATATGCCCTGATCGCTTTTTCAGAATGATTCAACGATTGACTGATACGTCCGTATAAGGTCAAAATTTTCAAATCATCTGAACCTTCTTCCAACAGTCTTTCAGCCAGTTTGTAAGCACTCTCATTATCCTTTTGCCGTAAATATAGTACCAGAAGTTCTTTCATCAAATAGACCGAATTCGGATCGATTTGCAGGGCCTGTTCCATGTGTCTGGCTGCTTCATCCATATGATTATTGTCAAGGGCAAACATTGCCTTCATATAATGGTAATACTCATTTGGAGGAGGATCGAAAACTGTTTCTGTCTGAAAAGAAAACTGTTGATTACCCCTTGAAGAAATACATCCCGAATTCAGAAAAGCAATAATGAAAACGGTCATTAAAACTGCCGATATACTTTTATGATAATTGTTTGTCATAGTGTTCGCATATTGTGTAAAGTCACGTGAAGCAATGCCCGGTTATCCGGTTATTATACACCTTCTGTATAAGATTCAAAATCAGGTATTTCTCTTTTGAAAAACTCTCTCATTTTTTTGATCACCGCTTTTTCGACCTGGCGAACCCGCTCCCTGGATATTTCATATCGATCCCCGATTTCCTGGAGGGTAACGGGATTATCGGAAAAGATACGCTGCTCAAAGATTTCCAATTCTCTTTTGTTTAACTTTTTTCTAAACTCTGCAATCTTTGTGTGCAGCAAAGCTTCTATTTGTTTTTTGGCCACCTGATCTTCGGTAGAAACGGACTCCGTACTTAAAAATTCAATTCTTTCCGTATCTGAATCCTCTTTCAGCGGAGCATCCAATGAAACATCCCATCCATCCAACCGCTGATCCATATCAACAATTTCTTTTTCCGAAACTCCTAGCCGCTGTGACAGCAATTTGGGTTTAGGATCAAATCCCTGATCCATAAGCCTTTGTTTTTCTTTTTTTAATTTAAAAAAAAGCTTTCTTTGTCCCTGAGTTGTGCCGATTTTTACCAATCGCCAGTTGTCCATAATAAATTTTAAAATATAGGCTTTAATCCAAAAAGATGCATAGTAAGAAAATTTAACGTTTTTATAAGGATCGAATTTGGTTACGGCCTGCATCAATCCAATATTTCCTTCTTGAATCAGATCTAAAAGATTTTGCATCCACACGCGCTGAAATTCAAGAGCAATTTTTACCACCAAGCGAAGATTTGAAGTTACCAGAATGTAAGCAGCTTCCTGGTCATTTTCCTCTTGAACTTTTCTGGCAAGCTCTTTTTCTTCATCCCGGGTTAACAGTCGATAATTGCTGATTTCCATTAAATATCGTTGAAGCGGATCGTACTTGACAAGTGCTTTTGGAGATGAAGACTGTCCTTTTTTACCCTCCTTATTTCCGATTGAACCTTCATAGTTAAAATATTTTTGCAGCTTTTTTGCTATGGTACTAGATTTCATAATTTTTTTTTATGTTCCTCTTATTGAAGATTTTTATATAAACTTATGGAAAATGATTAATATAAGTTTTAATTTTTTGACATTGTCTGTATTATATGGTAACTGGATTGATTGAAATTGTCATGGGCGCCTGTAGCTCAGCTGGATAGAGCAACGGACTTCTAATCCGTAGGTCGCAGGTTCAAATCCTGCCAGGCGTACCACTGAAGTTATTATATTTTCGACTGGAATTTTTTTAAAAAAAACAGGCAATTTCAATTTCTTTTCTAAGTAAGATTTTACCTTTATAGTTTTAATAAATATAATCTTATTGTAACTAGTTCGTCAACGATTAAACTGTTAATCGAGTGTTATGTTTTTCCTGCTCACGGTATAGTGAATAATATTCTATAATATCCGGTGAAACGACTTTTCGATAAATTTCAATGACCATCGAATACAGGTAGGTCTTCCGTGGGGACAGTTGGAAGGATTTTCACAGGCGTCAAGTTGTATTAAAAGTTCCTGGATTTGTTTTTCAGACAGCGCATGATGAGCTCGAATCGCCCCATGACAAGCCATTAATTTCAGACATTCATCAAAAGCACCATTTATGTCAGGTAAAACACCAACCTCTTGGATTTTTTCAATAATTTCCCGGATTATCGGTTGCATTTCCTGACCCTCCAGCATCTGGGGAACAGTCTTAACAATAAATGTATTGCCGCCGAACGGTTCGATCAAAAGGCCAATTTGCTCAAAATGCGGAATTATTTTTTCGAGAACAGCCGCATCACTGAATCCCAGATCGAATGTTTCGGGAACCAATAGCTGTTGGGCTTTCGATATTAAATCGGTGGATCTGTTTTTCAACCGTTCATAAACAATGCGTTCGTGGGCGGCATGTTGGTCAACAAGGATCAATCCATCGGGAGACTCGATGATAATATAGGAATCATGACATTGTCCGATTACTTTCATACTCTCCAATTGCCGTTCTTCCCAGATGGTCTGTTGTACAGGAAATTCCGGTTTTGTTTTGTAAATATCTGAAACAGTAGGTGTTTTGTTTTGTAATATGCCGGGCTCACGAACATTTTCGGATAGAATGGCGGCGGATTCTGTTGTAGTTGAAATGTCTGTCACCAGATCACATTCTTCGGAAACATTGACAGCCGGCCGATAAAACGTCCGGGGTGTTTCAGAAATCGAAAAAGACGGGAATTTTTCGGAAGAAGTTTGCTTTCCGGAGCTACTAAACGGTCTTTCCCGTAACCGGAGTGATTCTTTGATCACATTGCTGACAATATCGTAGATGATCCTTTGTTCAGAAAAACGGACTTCGTTTTTGGTCGGATGTACGTTGACATCTACCTGGTCAGGAGGGATTTCCAGAAATATAACTGCCACCGGAAATTGTCCTTTCATAAGCCTCTGGTGATATCCCTTAAAAATGGCATGCTGAATTAACCGATCCCGTATAAACCTTCCATTGACATAAAGATACATTGACCGTGATGTGGATCGGTAAATCCTGGGAGAGCCAATGGCTCCGGAAATTTTAATGCCATCTTTGAAAAACGAAACCGGGTACAAATCAGACTTTAAGTTTTTGCCCATCACTTCTGCAATCCGGTCGAAAGGATCACTGACCGGCAGCCATTGTTTAACGATATTTGCGTTATGGACCAGGCGGAACTGAATCTGAAAGTGTGCCATTGCCATACTGGAAACAACATCGGCGATATGTCCCATTTCAGTGTTGATACTTTTTAAAAACTTGCGTCTGGCCGGTGTATTAAAAAAAATTTGACTGACACTGACCATGGTTCCCCGGGGCGCTCCGGTTTCAGCAACTTTTACCATTTTGCCGCCATCGATTCGAATCGATATGGCTGTTTCGGAAGCATCATCCCGGGTAATCAGGTTAAATCGGGACACCGCTGCTATGCTGGGAAGAGCTTCGCCGCGAAATCCAAATGTCTTGATGGAAAAAAGATCGTTGTCTTTCTGAATCTTGCTGGTAGCAAATCGTTCCACGCACAAGAGGGCATCATCATGATTCATTCCGGTTCCATTGTCGGAAACCCGAATTAATGATTTACCGCCTTTTTCCACTTCTACCAGCACCTTGGTACTTTCGGCATCCAGTGCATTTTCCAATAATTCCTTCACCACTGAACCTGGACGGTTCACGATTTCTCCGGCAGCGATCTTGTTGGACAGTATATCGGGCAGAATTCGGATTGTTGACATCGTATTTCCGGCTGTTTAATGCTCCTGAAGCAGACGCTGTAAGTACTCGGTTTCCAGTGGTGAAAGATCAAACTTGACAGAAGCTTTTTCTATTAACTCCTGTAAGGATTTTTCAGGAGACCATGTTCTTTCTTCGGATATCCATTTAACAGCATTTCGCATATGCTCACCTTCCGGTTGCAAACTCATCGCTATTATATTCCTTTACTGTTTAAAAATCTGTTGTCAATATTGTTTTCTTCAGCAATTCTAATTTTGACTCAAACATCAAGATCCGATGTTGAACGTTAATAATCGCTATCGAATATGTTGCCTTTGAGGTGTATTCGATTTCGATCCCGAACCGAAACCGATAACGAATCCATCATTTCATATGATTGTCATAATTAGAATTGCTGATTGTTTCGTTTTCTACCTAAACCGTATCCTGACTCTTAAGCAATTATATGGATGGTTTCCTGTTACTAAAATCCGTTGCTTGTTCAAAATGGTAAGCTACCTTTAAAATCTTTTCTTCGTCGAAATGGTTTCCCATAATCTGAAGTCCTATCGGAAGACCAT
>JAGYNR010000072.1 GCA_018399715.1 Desulfobacterales bacterium
GTGCTCAGTTTCGCCAGCCCCGAAGGGGCGACAGACATTTTTGCCTCTTATCTCTGCCCTCTGACTTCTGATATCTGACTTCTGATATCTGACTTCTGATATCTGACTTCTGATATCTTTGATTGACACACCTTTACAGCTAATTTCAACATGTCAATATAAAAAATCCGAAAACTTCAAGTACATATATATAGCATTTTTTTTTAATGCTGCACAACTGTTTGTATATCACTTTTATGAGGAAAAATGGGAACAGGAAAACTTAAATTTGTGATCATGATGATGTGCGTTGTCGGTTTTGCAGCTCCTGCATTTACATTTGATTTTTCGTTCCATGGTGATCTGAACAATCGTTTCACGCTTTATACCAAGATCTTAACGAAAAATTCTAGTTTTCGTTCGGGCACTACATACCTGACGATCAACTGAACGCCGGTTTTTTTGTGCTTTACCAGAACAACTACGGCGGATTAAGGGATGCAGACATCGATCCACGTCAATACGAAATTAAATCCCTTAAAAATGTGGATAAAGGGATGATCTTTAACAGGCTTTCACTTGACAGAAAGCCTACTGATCGCCTGACAACGGGCACAGCCCTTATTTGCATGATGACCGCTGAAGATATTGCATATATTGACGCTCTGGGAAACAGGCAGTCAGACGACAGCATTGGCTTCGAATGGAATGTTTATTTCAAGTACATGCTGTGGTGTGGAGCAACCTGGAATTTGCAATGAATGCCGGATACCTCTTCGCCGGTGATGCCATGGATTATTGGGAGGCTGATGACATCAAAGACGGCGATTCTGACGAGGATATATTTTCAAGTACGGCCAGAATACGGTATAAATTCTAACTTTCCGGGGAAATCAGGTGTACATCCCGCTGTGGAAAAGGAATGGAAATACCGGCTTCTTTAAGTTGTTTATATACATCCAGGTTCACTGAATACTGAAGTTTATAATAATTACCTGTAGGTACCCAATACCGCATACCGATATTGATGGAAGAATCGCCGTACGCTTCGATACCGACCATAGGGGGAGGCTCTTTTGCGATTTCAGAATACCCGGCCAAAATTTCTTTGATAAGATCTATAGCCTTTTCCGGGTCATCATCATAGGAAATGCCAACCGTTGATTCTACAATCCGGTTGGCAAAGGAATTGGTTAAAATTTCTCCGATGATGTGCTTATTGGGAATAGTGATCTTCTCTTTGTCCTCATTGATCAGAACTGTCGAAGACAAAGAGACCTCTTCTACTTCTCCCCCTACCCCTTTTACATAGATGGTATTGCCGACTACAAACGGACGTGTCAAAATGATAATCAAACCGGCACCATAATTGGAAAGCGGCCCCTGGATGGCAAAGCTTGCACCAAAAGCTAGGGCACCGATAGCTGCAATAAATGGCGCAATGGAAATGCCAAACTTTCCGACAACGATGATCAGCACAAAAGCCAGAACAATGACTTTTCCCAATTGCCCAAAAAACCGGACAAGGGTTACATCCAGCCCCTTTCGCTCTCCTAAATTGATGATCATTCGGGATACCCACCGGGCAATAAAAATCCCGGCTAGCAGGATGACGACGGCACCGACGATCTGGAAACTGTACCGAACGATAAAATCAATAATTTCTCCGGCTATTCCCTGCAGGTACTTGTATTCTTCCATGAAAAATATCCTTGTTTTGCAAATTTAAGAAAAAATTTGGCCCCAACCAACAGTTTCAAAATAAGATATTTAACTATCAATTAAATCATAAGATAAGCAAAAAGAAAAGACCGTTATTCATGACACGACGATCCTGATAGGATAGTTTTTCAGCTTATCGCAATTTTTTCAAAAATCATCCGTTTTAATATTTCTACCGATTCAGCATAGGGTATCCCTCTCCGGAATCAGACGCCGGTCGCTGTTATGATCAATCAGCGTCCCTCTGTAATCGAAACACACGGCAAATTCATTTTTTTCTTTACTGAACATACAAATTTTCCTTCTGTTACCTAATCAGTATTTTGTTTCTCCTGATCCAGATAGAAAAGGGCTGCGCCGACCGGTGCGAAGGACAAAAAGAAAATATTGGCAACCGGTATCAAAAACAACAGGCCAAACCCGAGATGAAAAAAAAGATTATTTTTTAAAAATTGAAACCGCTCCTTAAACGGTATCAGTTTTCGTGCAGGAATCAAATCCGTATTATCCCATGCCAGGAAAATAACAGCTACTGCCGGAATCACAAATGTCAAAACAGGGCCTAAAGGGGTTAACCATCCCAAAATCATCAAAATTGCCGACAAAAAAACAGGAAATATTGCTCTTGGAACTTCTTGTTGTATCAGGTAAACCATTGTTTTTAAAACCGAGGTATCATGAGGCTGAACAACTTTTCCGGTGACGATTTTTTCCGTGATTTGGGCCATTTGATCCATGATAAAAACAGCAAAAGCAATTTGCCCCAACAGGTAGGCGATCATGGCTCCCATGGCAAACAGAAGAAGTGCCACAATCCATGAGACTAAATACCACAGCCAAACAAGCCACATACTATCGGGCCGCGTCCACAGCATTGTAAATATCTCCTGATAATATTTGAAGACCACTACCCCTGCAATGATAACTAAAAAGGCAATTACAATAAAACGAATTATCCCGAGCATCAACAGCCGGGGGGTTGTCAACCCAAGTTTCAATCCTTTAAGATTATACGAAAGACCGGCAAAAAGATTCATATTCATTGCTCCTATATACTCTATATCTGCATAAAAATATTCAACCATCAAGATCCGATGCTGGACGTTAATAATCGGGATCGGGATCGCTATCGCTATCGAATATTTTGCCTTTGAGGGTATTCGATTTGGATCCCGATACCGATACCGAATCCATCATTACATGTGATTGTCATAATTAGAATTACGAAACGCTTTTAATTTTGCTTGACACCTAAAAAAACTAATGATAATAATTTTATTTTAAATTATCAATAGAGGCACGTAGCTCAGGGGGAGAGCGCTACCCTGACACGGTAGAAGTCGTTGGTTCAAATCCAATCGTGCCTACCATAAAAAGTTAATAAAAAGGGGAATTTATGGGGTTTACCGTAAATTCCTTTTTTTATTGTTGAGGGCATTTGATGCCCTTATAGTGTCCACGAAAAAAAATTTCAGCTTCAAAACACTTCGCCGTCTCCGGATGACTGTCTTTAATGAAATATAGGTAAACACAGACCACGTTGTGTTTCCGAAAATTATGAAACCGTATACGTCCGATTTAAACCACTGTCAATGCTATTATAAATGCCTGTGGTGTTTGAAAGCTTCTTGACACACATCAATATTCCGGATAAGTTGAAATAACTGTAAATTAACCGAATTAGATGTAAAACCATACAATATTTTTGGGTTCAACCATCGATGAATTTTATAGGCGTAATTATTCTGTTTACAATTGTAGGGGATTATTTTCTGAATCTTGTTGCAGATATGTTAAACCTGTCAAGATTAAAGAAAGAAATTCCGGAGTCCTTCAGGGATGTCTATGATGCAAACCGGTATCATAAGTCCCAGGCATATTTAAAGGAAAATACCCGTTTTGGGTGGATTTCCGGAACATTTGATCTTTTGGTATTTTTAAGTTTCTGGTTTGCGGGCGGATTTGCTTATCTGGATTCAGTCGTTCGGTCTTTAACCTTTGGCCCGATTGTGACGGGTATGGTATATATCGGTATTCTTGCAGCGATCAAAACAGTAGTGTCACTTCCCTTTAGTATATATAATACATTTGTTATTGAAGAGCGGTTTGGATTTAACCGAACGACCGTCAAAACCTATATTCTGGATATGATCAAAGGATTGTTTTTAGCGATTATATTCGGGGGCCCTTTGCTGGCGGGAATATTGTGGTTTTTCGGATATACCGGGGCATACGCATGGCTGTTTTGCTGGTTTGCGGTTATCCTCTTTATGCTGTTTATTCAATACATCGCTCCCCGATGGCTCATGCCGATCTTTAACAAATTTACGCCGCTGGAAGAAGGTGAATTAAAAACAGCCATATTTGCCTATGCCGATGCGATTGATTTTCCACTGGAAAATGTCTATGTCATGGACGGCAGCCGAAGAAGCAGCAAATCCAATGCGTTTTTTACCGGTTTTGGCAAGAACCGCAGGATTGTGCTGTTTGATACGCTTATCAAACAGCATTCCATCGACGAACTAGTCGGCATACTGGCTCATGAAATGGGTCATTACAAGAAAAAACACATTTTAAAATCACTCATTTTGAGTATTTTGCAAACAGGTCTGATGTTTTTTCTCTTGTCTTTTTTTATATCGTATGAGCCGCTTTTTGAGGCCTTTTACCTCGAAAATGGTTCTATCTACGCAGGACTGATCTTTTTCGCGCTGTTGTATGAACCCCTGGACTTTTTTATGGGTCTGTTCCTGTTACATTGCTCCCGTAAAAACGAATATGAGGCCGACCGGTTTGCTGTAGAAACGACCGGAATGCCTGAGTCACTGATCAGTGCATTGAAGAAACTTTCCGCCAATAATTTATCAAACCTGCTGCCCCATCCTTTTTACGTTTTTTTGAACTATTCTCATCCACCGGTTCTGGAGCGAATCAGGGCCATACATAATACTATGAATGATCTACCAAAAGAAGCGTTGAGGTATTCAGCCGAAGCGGGGAGTCATCCATGTTTTCCGGTCCGCCCTTTAATGATTTTATCAATATTTCTTTTCCTTCCGGTAACAACTGGATAACCGTATCAAACAGGTCGGCGACCTGCGAAAAATCAGGCGGAAAACCATTCGTTGCGGGCATATCATGACGATGGGCGGTGACAGTAAACCAAATGTGAAAACCATGCGTTTTTGCCATGGTCTTTAATTCATCAAGTGACGTTCTGACATCGTCATGAAACGGAAACCCATCAATAATAATCATTTTCGGGACAAAAATTCCCTGCTCCATCAGATCCGTCAGTCTTTCTTCAAGAACCGGCACGCTGAAGCCTTCCACCCTGAATGTCATGATAAACCGGTAGGGAATAATTTCCTCATAAAGCTTATCCTGATCGGAAACATTATAGTGCTCTACAATGTTGCGAAAGACTTCATCATACCAGAGACACACTTTTTTGACCGGATCTTTCAGTGCGATATGAAGGACATTTTGTTTTCTGAGCTGAGCATTGATGGACAGTTGCACCACCAGGGCTGTCTTGCCGACACCGGCCCGGGCAATAACCGCTCCAAAGCCACCATCACATAGGATATCATCGGTCTGATGGCCCATCAACCGTAATGGATTTTTCATTATCAAGTCCTGTTTAAGCATTTCAAAACTCCTTCCTTTCAGATATATAACCCGGGCTGCCGATGATGAAAATCCATCGCAGGCTCTAAGCGACATGTTTATTTTCTTCCTGGACTTTCCTGATAATTTCATCGGCTATGTTTTTCGGTACTTGCCGGTAAGTGGCGAATTCCATCGTAAACTGGGCTTTGCCCTGTGTTGAGGATCTCAATAACGTGGAGTAGCCAAACATTTCGGCAAGGGGAACCTGGGCTTCGATAACACACATGGGGCCTTCATCCTGAGTACCCACAATCATACCCCGACGCTGGTTTAAAGTGCCCATCACCGTTCCCTGGAATTCTGTGGGCGTTTCTACAACCACTTTCATGATGGGTTCATGAATAACAGGAGCGGCTTTATGATAGACCTCTTTGAAAGCGCCAACGGCCGCAGCCTGAAATGCCATTTCTGAAGAATCCACTGAATGAGAAGCGCCATCATTTAAAACAACCTTAATACCGGTAACCGGAAACCGAAGCAGCGGTCCTTTTTCCATGCATTTTTCAAATCCTTTTTGACAGGCCGGAATAAATTGGGTAGGAATAGCGCCGCCGGTAACCTGGTTTTCAAATATAAAGGGTTCATCGGAAACCGGTTCTATATATCCCGCCACCCGTCCGAACTGGCCGGCACCACCGGTTTGTTTTTTATGGATATAATTGAAATCCGCACGTTTGGTGATAGTTTCCCGATAGGCCACCTTGGGAGCACCGGCCGTCAGTGCCACTTTATATTCTCTGCGCATCCGTTCGATATATACATCCAGGTGAAGTTCGCCCATGCCGGAAATAAGTGTTTCGCCGGTTTCATCGTTGACATAGGTTTTGAAGGTTGGATCCTCTTTGGAAAACCGATTCAGGGCTTTGGCCATTGAGATCTCAGATTGATGATCATTTGGACTGATTGCCAGCGAAATCACCGGGTCCGGAACGTACATGGATGTCATGGTATAATTGATATCCCGGTCCACAAACGTATCTCCGGAAGCACAGTCAATCCCGAAAAGCGCTCCGATATACCCCGGTCGTATCGTATCGATCTCCTCCATCTGATTCGCATGCATTCGGATCAACCTGCCTACTTTAACCTTCTTTTCATTTCTGACATTGATAATCGTATCGCCTTTGGACAGGGTTCCCTGATAGACACGAATGTAGCTGAGCTGGCCGTAAGGGCCTTCTTCAAGCTTGAATGCCAGTGCCACCAGCGGTTTATCCGGGTCGGATACCAGCGAAACCGGCGTTTCATCCTGATCAAGATCCAGGGCCTCGTTCTGAATATCCAATGGACAGGGAAGCAGTTGCGTAATGCCGTCCAGCAAAGGCTGAACCCCCTTATTTTTGTAGGCAGAGCCTATAAAAACAGGGGTTAATTCCCGGATCAACGTCGCCTTGCGTATCGCTGAAATTATGAGGTCTTCGGTGATTGTATCTTCAAGGGCTGCCTCCATGAGATCATCGGAAAACATGCTGGCAGCATCAATGAGTTCTTCCCGTTTTTCCGTTGCCAAATCTATAAGGTCATCCGGTATCGGTTCCTCCCGAACTATTTCACCGTTAGGGCCGTCAAAATAACACGCTGTCATGGAGACCAGATCGACAACCCCTTCGTGATTGGCTTCCAGTCCAATGGGAAGCTGCATGGCTATCGCATTGTGTCCCAGCCGGTCGCGAAGCTGCCGTATGACACGGTCGGGATTAGCACCTACCCGGTCACACTTATTGACAAATGCAATACAGGGAACCTTGTATCGTTTCATCTGCTGATCTACAGTGATCGACTGAGACTGGACTCCTCCAACAGAACACAGGACCAGCACAGCTCCGTCAAGGACACGAAGAGCCCGTTCAACTTCAATGGTAAAGTCCACATGCCCCGGGGTATCGATGATATTGATTTCATGGTTTTGCCATTGGCAATAGGTAGCCGCCGAGGCAATGGTGATGCCGCGTTCTTTTTCCAGTTCCATGGAGTCCATTGTAGCCCCGACACCGTCTTTTCCCCTGACATCATGAATGGCATGAATCCGCTTGGTATAAAACAGAATTCTTTCTGTCAACGTTGTTTTACCGGAATCGATATGAGCGCTAATGCCGATATTTCTGACATGTTTAATATCGGTTTTCATTGATTTTTTTTTCACCTCTGCAAGTATTTTGTTCATACGCTAAAGAAAAAAAAATCCCTCATTGGCTATTGTCACCATATGGGGGATTTTTGGCCTACTTGTTAAAATAATTTTTTATAATAAAAAGTAAATAATGACTTGTCAAGAAAAAAAGACAGAAATTAAGATTGCTGACAAGATACGATTTTCGGACAGGCCCTAAATCTCGCTGATAAAGTTTAATGCACAATAGTATTTTTTGGTTTTGGGTTTTATGATAAATCCATAGCTCCATATAAGACGTTTGTTTCTGATTACCCTGCGAACATTGATGGTTCCTTTTTCCTTATCGGTAATCATTAAGAAGGTATCGGCTTGCCCTTTGACGCCACTTTCCCCGGAGCAAAGCGTAAATCCAGGTTTAACCACACTACTGTCTTTTTTTTGGAAGGCAATTATTTTGGTCGATTGCTGTTTTTTTTTAAATTTGTGAATACAGACAAAAGATTTCATTGGAATATACCTCCACGGAAGTAATTGGTTGGGTAGGTAGTGCCTGAACTGATATCTGACGAGCAATATTAAACCTTGAAATGGATAATAATATTTTTTGAACGTTTATGCAAGATCGGAAAAATTTTCTTTATTTTCCAGTTCCTCCCATCGACCATAGGTGATATCGATTTCATATTGAACTTGATCCAGTCGGGTTTTGATCCGGGTAATTTCCTCTTTTGGATGTTGATAAAACAACGGATCAGACATACGGTTAAACAGATCTTTTTGCTCAGATTCCAGAGTTTCAATCCTACCGGGAAGGTCGTCGAGTTCAAACTTTTCCTTAAATGTGAGTTTTTGAACGGATTTAGGTTTGGATTGTTTCGGTGTTTTGGGGGAACCACTGGTTTTTGAATATGACCTGATTTCCGGTTGCATCTTCTGTCCCTGGCTCCGGTAGTCATCGTAGCCGCCGGCGTATTCAATAACCTGACCGTTTTGTTCGAAGGCAATGTTTCTGGTCACCACGTTGTTTAATAATGCTCTGTCGTGGCTGACCAAAATAATGGTGCCATTGAAATCAAAAAGAAGTTCTTCCAGCAGTTCCAGAGTTTCAGTATCCAGATCGTTGGTAGGCTCATCGAGCACCAGCACGTTAGCGGGTTGGGTAAACAGTTTTGCCAGCATGAGCCTGTTTTTCTCGCCCCCGGAGAGGACATGTACCGGGGTTCGGGATCTTTCAGGAGAAAAGAGAAAATCTTTCAGATAGCTGATAACATGTCTTTTTTGATTGTTAAACACAATAAAATCATTTCCTTCACCGATATTTTCTGTCACCGTCTGTTGCTCATTTAAGGAAAGCCGCATCTGGTCGTAATAGGCTATCCGAAGATTTTCTCCATGGCGGACGGTACCGGAATCCGGCGGCAGCGTCTTTAGTAAAAGATTTACCAGGGTGGTTTTTCCGGCTCCATTGGGACCGATAATGCCGATTTTTTCTCCCCGCATGATCAAAGTGGAAAAGTGCCGGATAACCGTTTGATGATGAAAAGCATAGCAAATATTGTTGGCTTCGATAACCAGTTTTCCGGTTCTTTCGGCCTCCTGAAATTGAAATTTGACATTGCCGATTTTTTGGCGCTGGTGATCGTATTCCTGACGCATTTTCAAGAGCGCTTTTACCCGCCCCTCATTTCTTTTCCGCCGGGCCTTGATGCCCTGCCTGATCCATGCCTCTTCCGTTGAAAGTTTTTTTTCGAACACGTCTTTTTGCCGTTCTTCTGCCGCCAAAAATGCTTGCTTCCTGGTTAAATAGGTATCATAGGTACATGGGTAGGAAAAAAGAGAGCCCCGATCCAGTTCCAGGATACGGTTGGCGATCTTTTTCAGAAATGCACGGTCATGAGTTACGAACATCACCGTTTTGACATATCGCAGAATATAATCTTCCATCAACAGGATAGAGTTGATGTCAAGATGATTGGTGGGCTCATCCAGCAAAAGAATATCCGGATTTTTGGCAAGCGCACGGGCAAAAAGCGCACGTCGCTTCATGCCTGCAGATAGGGTTGCAAACGGTATCTCCGGTTTCAGCCCGATACGTGAAAGGATGCTTTCTATCCGTGCCATAAGGTCCCATCCGTTTTCGACATCTAACAGGTGATGAAGCTGTTCCTGTTTTTTTCGGAGTTTACCCGGATCACAAAGACCGGTTGTTTTGGCCAAACAATTATATTCAGCTAATGTCTCCCCTATTTTCCCGGCACCACCGGCAGCGACATTGAAAACCGTTCCATCCCATTTTGCGGACACATCTTGCGCCATGAGAGAAACAGTAACTCCCTGGCCTTTCCATATTTCGCCGCTGTCAGGAGACAATTTGCCGCTCAAAAGCCTTAGAAGCGTGGACTTTCCCACGCCGTTCCGGCCCAGAAGACAAACACGTTCGCCCTTTTCGATCTGGAAGGTGATATTTTCCAAAAGCAGGGGATCATCCAATCCCCAGCAAACATCTCTCATACCAATGAATGCCATAAAATGATCCTTTGATCTGTCACAGATACAATAGTTATGTGAAAATCGCTCAGTTTAGGTCAGATATCGTGTTGTAAAGGGATAATAACGCTAATGCGGTTTGCAGACGTGCAGTTTGAAAGGGGCGGTTACAATCGGTAATAAACTGTGCCACCCCTTGGAAAGTCCTGTTTTTCAGCCAAGCTTACTGACGTTCTTGGCCTCCGGTCCCCGGTCGCTTTCCTCTATATCAAAAGAAACCCGGTCACCCTGGGCCAGGGTTCTGAAACCGGACATGTTGATTGAGGAATGGTGTACAAACAGATCCTTGCCGGAATCGCGTTCGATAAAGCCATAACCCTTTTTGTCACTAAACCATTTAACGATACCCTCTGCCAAAGCGTTTTCCTCCTTTCAAACCTCCAAAAAATGTTCTCGATCTCTCCCGCGGCAACAAACCGGAAATCTGGCTGAAAAATAATCTCTGGCAGCAGAAATCAGGTATCAGCGGCCTGGGAATTTTTGATTTACATATGACAAGTAAAAAAGGAGGTCAAGAAAAAAGTAACCAAACGGCTAAATCATTCGCCGGATTTCTTCCATCGCAGTTTTAAGCCGTTTTTCCGAAACCGGAACAGCGGTTTTTAATTCCTGAGCAAAAAGTGATACCTTGAATTCCTCGATGAGCCAGAAATATGACTCAATAGCCTGGCGCTTTTCTTCAGAAGCATCCGGCGACAACGCCTGCAAAAACGAGTTGAGGCTATCAGTGAAAACTGTCAGGATGTTAGCTTTGGCCATATCCTTTTCAGGATTTATAATACCTCTGCGCGTCCGAACTGAAATAGCCTCCAGATAGCGCGGAATGTGGCGTAACCGATCTTTTGAGTATAGTTCCATAAAATTTTCAGGAACCAACCGGGCTAATAATGTTCGCATTTCCCGGCAAAAACCGAGGACCTGGGAGTTTTGGGGATTGGATGACTCCTGTTCAAACAATTCAGTTCGGGTCTGAAAATAAGCGGCAAGCACAGCCTGAGCAAGTTCCATCTGCTCGATGCCCTCTTTAAACAGTTGTTTTTTGGCAGTCGCTGCATGCTGTTCGAATTGTTCTTTTGATCGGATATTTTTTTGAAACAACGTCTTGAGAACACTTTGATATACAGCATTTTCAAACGCTTTCGGGCCGCCGAAAAAGGCGGCGTGCTGACGGGTATTTTGAGATAATGTGAGATCTTTTTTTAAAAATTTCAAATCTTTTGAAAAATAAAGGCTGTAAAGCGCCAGGACACCTTTTTGATGACTGCGTTTGGCTATTTCCAGACTGGTGAAAAGCCTCAGGCTGACCGTTTTATCATTTTGCATTGTTAAGCCGGGATACAATATCCATCCGGTTGTTCCCTTACCTGCTACATTGACAGTATCCGGAAGATACGGAAAATCCTGGCAGGTAATATGGTCTTGTTCCCAGGCCTTGCGAGCTTCTGCAATTTCTTTGGAATCAGTTTTATTCGTAATGTCTGTCGTGAGTATTCGCTGGTCCCTGCCGGATCGAATCGTTTTTCCGCTTGGGTCAGTAACAGCAACCCGCATTTT
>JAGYNR010000073.1 GCA_018399715.1 Desulfobacterales bacterium
CGATAATACCGCTACTCCCCCGGCTGCTCCCAGAACCGATGGCAGCAGCAGATGCCAAAGGCGATCCATAAGCATTGTAACCGGATTGCCGGCGGATAGCCCGAAAGTTTTCATCCCGATCACCGGCACATGAAACCAGGTCACCACAAAAATGATCAGCATGTAGGCAAAAAAGAAGCCGGGTATGGAAATCAGAAAATAGGCCAGAAACGTTGTACTTCGGTCATAAAGCCCGCCTCTCTTCACCGCGGCACGGATACCTACCGGAAAAGACAGTGTCCAGGTAAAGATAGTTCCCAGAATAAACAGCGGGAGACTGTTTAAAAACCGTTCATAAATTTTGATCAGCACCGGCCGGTTGTCTTTCCATGATATGCTTTTTCCCGTAAACAGGTCCCGGTAAAAGTATAAATATTGAATATAAAGTGGTTCATCCAGGTGAAATTGTTTTCGGAATCGTTCCAGGACTTCTTCGGTAAATTTGGGATTCATTGGATCGATCTGGCTGGGCTCTCCCGGTGCCAGATAAATGATCAGAAAAGATATGATGGACACAAAAAAAAGCGTAATTGTTTTTCTGACCAGATTTCTGCCGATAAAAGAGAGCATGGGTTAATTCTCCGGTGTAAACGATGGAACCTCGGACAGCTTAATCCACTTATTGAAATAGAAAGTATAATCCCCGGTCTTGGTCGGTTCAATTGGCCGGATAGTACCATCGTCATCTTTGATCACGATCCGCTTGTCCAAAATCGCAGTCCACTTGCTAAAATACATGAATGTGTAGGGCTGTTCATAGGCGATAATGTCATGGAGCCGGTGGCAAAGTTCCACCTGCCGGTCATGGTTATATTCCTGGCGGATATCAACAATCAACCGGTCGGCTTCCTCGTTTTGAAAATTGACGAAATTCAGTTGGTTCGGTCCGGTTTGACTGGAATGCCAGATTTGGTAGAGATCCGGATCAATACCCATACTCCATCCCAGCACCAGCGCATCAAAATCCAGCTTATTGACCCGCTCTTGGATAAACACCGCCCATTCCAGAACATCGGTGCGGACATCCACACCGATTTTCCGCCAGGAATCCTGGACAATGGACAGGATAGACTGACGAATATCATTTCCCTGGTTGGTAATCAACGTAAATTGCAACGGCTTGCCGTCTTTTACCAGCCACCCTTCCGGCGACATCCGGTAACCGGCCTCGTTTAAAAGCGATAATGCCTGTTGAGGATCATAGGGAAGCGGTTTTACTAAATCATTATAAAAGTCTGTCTGCTTTAAAAAAGGGCCGGTGATCCGTTCTCCCTGGTCGTAAAGCACATATTTGATAATTTTTTCCGTATCGATGGCCATGCCCAGGGCTGTCCGCACCCGACGGTCCTTGAATATATCTTTGCGCATATTATAGCCAATATATGTATATGAAAAAGACAATCCGGAAAAACTTTGAAACCGGGGATCATCTTTCAGACGGTCCACCTGATGAGGTTTGACGCCGTAGCTGTCAACGGTGCCGGCATAAAATTCCATTTCCTGGGTTAATTGATCCGGGATAATCCGGAAAGTGTATTGGTGGTAATTCGGAGCCCCCTCCCAATAGTTGTCGAACCTGTCCAAAATGATGTATTGATCACTTTTCCATTCGCGAAACTTAAAGGGGCCGCATCCGATAGGGTTTCGGTTGAAACGACTTTGTCTCATGGTAAAAGTGTTGGGGTCCAATCCTCTTTCTATAGCTTCTTTTTTAAGGGCGGTATCATTTAAACGATGCGACGGCAAAATGCCCATTCCCCAGGTGCCTACCGCCGGCGAAAACAGCCGCTTGTAGACAATCTGAACTGTCAATGGATCAATAATGTCCACCGATTTTACCGGTTCGTAGTCCGAAACCCGTGGGGAAATATTTTTCGGGTCCATGATTGCCTCATAGGTAAACTTGACATCGTCGGCATCAAACATCTCGCCGTCATGAAATTGTATGCCTTTTCGCAGATGAAACAAAATAATGGGGTTATGTTCCGTCGGTGGCAGAATAGATAACGCAATCTCATTGAGTCTATCCTGATAGGTTTCAGGTATTTCACTGATAAATCGGGCAGGGTCAAGGTCAGCAAAATAATCTTTTCCAAGAATGCCGGAAAGATTATCAAACAGATCCTGATCTACAGTATCCAAAAGCAGCTCTATTCTGGCGGGCGCAGACACTTTTAAGTTAAGCGGCGTTGACTTTTTGTCGTCATCCGAAAACGGATATGAAACCGCATAATCTTTGGGTTGAATAATATTGATTTTGCGTATATTTGACAGTGTATTTGAAAGCGGCTTACTGTATTGATCCGCATCATTAATCGCTTGCCGGAGACACAATTTCAATGTTTCTGGATGGTTATGGGTTGTGCCGGGAATCCGGACACGATCATTGACATAAAAATAGGCTTTTTCATATATTTTCCAATCAGTTGCCAGCCGTCCGCGAAATTTCAGGTCTTTGTCCCTGTCCAAGAGCCCTTCGAAAACTTTACCCTGGATTTCACTGCTGGCGGAATCGGCGGATAAAATGGGATTTAAAATCTGGGCGTCCCCGATTGAAGCGGTAATATACTCATTTAACCGGTCAGGGTTTCCCCTGGTTTGTTCCTCATAGGTAGGCACCCACAAGTAAGACTGACAAAGAAACAGCAGAAACAGTATCGGTGTCCAAACAAGAATTCTTCGCATCAGTTTGCATCTTTTGGGAAAAAAATCATATCAGGGCAGTCCATACGATTGTCTGTTTCATGTCTGTTCTCCTTCTTTCAATTTTAGGTAAGGTGAGAAAAGAATCTATGGCACTATAAGGCTTTCGCTTCATGCCAAAATCTTGTTTTGTTTGTCAAGAAAAATTCCATCCATTCTAATTTTGGTGACACTACGTACAACATTTTGAATAAATTTTATATGCACTTACTATATGTACACATAAAAGTGCTAAAATTTGAATTGATATATATGAAGTAATAACGGTTTGACGCCGGTAGGCAATGATGTTAAATTTAAAAAAAGGGATATGGCACTAAATAATATCTGAATGAGGACATCTTTAAACCTGAAAGTCGAGAAACCTATATGGACGAGCCCAATGAAAAAAATACACCTGTAATACCGGAGGGCGACAGAAAACTTCAGGATTTGATTACTGAATTAAAGGCCCACAAGGGTGAAAACCATCTTATTGTTCTTCAGGAATTTCCGGATCCGGATGCCATTGCATCTGGTTTTGCCCATCAGGTCATCTGCCGTGCATTTAATATTCGAAGCACTCTGGTGTATTGCGGACGGATTAGCCATCAACAAAATATCGCTCTGGTTAAGTTGTTGGGCATAGAGATGATGAAGTATGATACATCAATAGATTTAATGTCCTTTGATGGGGCTGTTTTTTTAGACAATCAGGGAACTACGGTCGGGCCGGTTTCTGCTGCGTTGGAAGAGCGTAAAATTCCAACATTGATTATCATCGACCATCATGAACCGCAGGAAGGACTTAAACCGGTCTTTAAGGATGTTCGTCCTAAAATTGGTGCCACCGCTTCTATTTATGCCCAATATCTGAAAAACGGTATTATCGAGATAAAAACAAGCGATAAGACACATGTCATGATGGCTACTGCATTGACTCACGGTATCATAACTGATACCAATGGGTTTGTTTATGCACACAAAGAAGATTTCCAGGCCGCAGAATTTCTTGCAGAATACCGGGATGCAGATATCTTGGCACAAATCATGAATCAATCCAGATCCAAGCAAACCATGAAGGTAATCCATAAGGCTTTGGGTAGTCGAAAAATCGTGGAGAGTTTTTCCATATCCGGAGTGGGGTATCTTCGTGCGGATGATCGCGATGCCATCCCTCAGGCGGCTGATTTTCTTCTTACGGAAGAAAATGTCCACACTGCGATTGTTTACGGTATTGTTAGCGGTGATAACTGGGATGAATCAGTAGTAGGGTCCATGAGAACCAACCGGATCACTATCGATCCTGACCAATTCATCAAAGAAGTTTTTGGAAGGGATGCCAGCGGGCAGTATTTCGGTGGGGGCAAAATGTCGGCCGGCGGGTTTCATATCCCTCTGGGCTTTCTCTCCGGTGGAGATGATCCTGATTATCAGGAAAACAAATGGGCCGTTTTTAACGAGCAGATATTGCAAAAAATTTATCTAAAGATCGGCGCCAAAGCCCAAAAAGACAAAAAGGAAACACGCGAATAAGCCTATAAATAGCATCACATGTCACAAAAGGAGCAGGCAATTAGCTCATCAATGCCGCCATCAACTTTTGTTGCTGTAAAGGGTATAAACAGATATATTTATGGATAATAGACATCAGCCCGGTCTGTTAAATGAGGGTTTCGAATCCGGTATTTTAAGAACTTTCCTCAATTTAGCTTGACACCTTCAGGTAATATTATTAATTTAAAAAATTTATACTGTAATTTAAAAGCTTTTAAGACGGTGCCAGGTTTTTTGGAATAATAAATTTTTTCCTTTCCTGGCATCATGGCTGATGAGATATACAATAAAATGGTTCGTGTGCGAGAGTGGCGGAACTGGTAGACGCGCTGGACTTAGGATCCAGTTCTGGCGACAGAGTGGGAGTTCAAGTCTCCCCTCTCGCACCATCCCCCTTATAATCCATTTTCAAAAAATAAAAAACAATTAGGAAGGAATGTTATGCAGGTTAGTGTTGAAGATGTCAGCAGTGTCAAAAAAGTATTACATGTCGAAATCCCCCAAGAGGATGTTGCCCGTGAAATGGATGAAGCTTACGGGGAAATTGGTAAAACTGCAAAGATCAAGGGGTTTCGAAAAGGAAAGATCCCTCGGGCTATTCTGGAAAGACATTATCAGAAGTCTGTTAATGCCGATGTTATTCAGAAATTGATTCAGGAATCATTGGTCAAGGCACTTGAAGAGACCGGTTTAAAGGTGGTGGGGAGTCCTCAGGTGGATGTTTCTGAACTCATTAAAAACACCCCTTACAAATATAATGCGACGGTGGAAATTCGACCAGAAATCAGCGAACTGGAATTTAAAGGTATGGAGCTGACAAAAACGATTTACACTGTCAATGATGACGAAGTGGAAAAGCAACTGAAATTGTTGCAGGAGACCATGACCCAGAAAATAACGATCGACGAGGATCGTCCGGCAAAAGAGGAAGACTTTGTCCTGGTCAGCTATGAAGCTTTTGAGAAAGGAAGCCCATCGCATGACATTCCCAGGTCGGAAAATTATACGATGAAAATCGGGGCGGGAACTATTCATAAAGATTTTGATGAACAGCTAATTGACATGAAACCCGGCGACAAGAAAGAAATCCGGGTGTCCTTTCCCGAAGGCTATCAAAACAAAGCGTTGGCAAATAAAAATATTGATTTCCATGTAGAATTAAAAGAAATCCGGAAAGAAGTTCCCTATGAACTCGATGATCATTTTGCCCAAAATATGGGAAATTATGAAACCCTGGAACAGCTTCGCAACGCGATAGCTGAAAATTTTAAAGAGGGATATGAAAAACGGACTGAACAAGAGCTCAATGAACAGATTTTCCAGAAATTACTTAAAGAAACGGATTTTGAAGTTCCGGAAGTGCTGGTGAAACAGGAGCTAGACCAAATTATTAACGATATTGAAAAAAGAGTTGAAGCTCATGACAAGAGCATGGAGGAACTCGGGTTTACTCGTGAAAAACTGGCTGAAACACATCAGGAAACAGCAAAAAAACAAGTTAAACGGCATTTGATATTAAATAAAATCATAGAGCAGGAAAATTTGTCACTCACTGATGATGAAATCGACCAGGGATATGAGGATGTGGCTAAATCCATAGATCAGCCGGTTAAGATGGTCAAAGAATTTTATGAGATGCACAAGGAAAACTTTGAATTTTTTAAATATACGCTTCTTGAAAAAAAAGTTTTGAAGCTTATTTTAGAAAATAGCACAATAACAGAAAAAGAACCTGAATCGAAATCTGTAGAAAGCGAAGTCGAAAACCCAGAAGTTGAAAACCCATCTGCTTCATAAAGGTTAAGATTTTGTAATGATAGAAAATAATGTTGGAACCCAACAACTATCTTTCCAAAGATATCTCATCAGGTATTTTTTTTTGTTTTGTCAATAAAAAATTCCAGAAAATAAATTATTAAGGAGGAAAAAATAGTGGCATTAATTCCTATGGTTATTGAGCAAAGCAGTAAAGGAGAAAGAGCCTATGATATATATTCAAGACTTTTGAAAGATAGAATCATTTTTCTGGGAACTGCTATCAATGATGAAATTGCCAATCTTTTGATCGCACAATTCTTGTTTCTGGAGTCAGATGATCCGGAAAAAGACATCAATTTTTATATCAACTCTCCAGGCGGCGTGGTCACTGCAGGCCTAGCAGTATATGATACGATGCAGTATATAAAGCCGGATGTTACGACTGTTTGTATCGGACAGGCAGCGAGCATGGGTGCTGTGTTGCTGGCGGCAGGCACTGACAAAAAACGTTACTCTCTTCCGAACGCAAGAATCCTGATTCATCAACCCATGGGTGGTTTTCAGGGGCAAGCTTCGGATATCGCAATCCAGGCCAAAGAAATTTTGCGTATGAAGGATACGCTCAACAATATTTTGGTAAAACATACCGGGAAAGGTTTGGAAACGATACAGAGAGATACGGACCGGGATTTCTTTATGACAGGATTTGAAGCCCAAGAATACGGAATAGTGGATCACGTCATCACTGACCGGAATGATCTGGAAACCATAACTGAAACGGAGGCTTAAAATGTCTAAAGATAATAACGATAATCTTTTTTGCTCATTTTGCGGAAAGAATCAGTCTGAGGTGAAAAAGCTGATAGCCGGTCCAGCGGTTTATATCTGCGATGAGTGTATCCAGTTGTGCAGCGAAATCATCGAAGAAGAAGGTGAAACTGCAAAAAGTGGTATTGAGCATGATTTGATTCCCCAAAAGATCAAGGAGTTATTGGATGACTATGTTATTGAACAGGATTTAGCCAAAAAAACTCTGTCGGTAGCAGTGCACAACCATTACAAGCGTCTGGACTCGTCGGTAGTGACCGGTGATGTGGAAATACAGAAAAGCAATATTATTCTGATAGGTCCTACCGGAAGTGGTAAGACACTTCTTGCTCAGACCCTTGCCAGGTTTTTGAATGTACCGTTTACCATTGCAGATGCTACCAGTCTGACAGAGGCCGGCTATGTCGGAGAGGATGTAGAAAACATTATTCTGGCCTTGCTTCAAAACGCTGATTACGATGTTGAAAAGGCAAAGCGGGGCATTGTCTATATAGATGAAATTGATAAAATAGCTCGTAAATCAGAGAACCCTTCTATTACCCGAGACGTTTCCGGAGAAGGGGTTCAGCAGGCGTTGCTAAAAATTATAGAAGGCACTACGGCCAGTGTTCCACCGAAAGGGGGAAGAAAGCATCCCCAACAGGATTTTGTAAAAGTGGATACCTCAAACATCCTTTTTATCTGTGGCGGTACCTTCAATGGTCTTACCCAGATTATCGAGCAAAGATTGGGGTCACAGGTGATAGGGTATGGCGCTAAAATTTATAAGAAACAGGAACGAAGTATTGGTGAAATTCTAAAAATGGTTCAACCTGAAGATCTGATAAAATTTGGTTTGATTCCTGAATTTGTTGGACGTCTTCCGGTGTTGGCAACCCTGGATGAATTAAACGAAAATTCACTGATCCGGATTCTGAAAGAGCCTAAAAACGCTCTTGTTAAACAGTTTGGAAAACTGTTTGAGATCGAAGGCGTCAACCTGAGGTTCACCGATGCAGCCCTTTTGGCGGTAGCTGGTGAGGCGCTGAAAAGAAAATCAGGCGCTCGCGGTCTACGTGCCATTTTAGAGTCCTGCATGTTAGATGTGATGTACGACATTCCCTCCATACCCAGCGTTAAAGAATGTGTGGTTGGGGAGGAGGTTATTTTGAAAAAAGAAAAACCAATTTTATTGTATGAACAGGAAAAAAAGCAGGCCTGATTCATAGAAGTAGTCAAGTTTCATAAAAAATAAATTAATTATTACTATTTTTAAACATATAAGAGCTATATACATATATTATGATTAACATTCCAAAGATATTTAAAAACGGATCAGATAACAAACCGGTACTTCCGCTTTTACCCTTGAGAGATATTGTCGTATATCCTCATATGGTCGCCCCGCTTTTTGTGGGGCGGACTAAATCTGTAAATGCATTGTCCGAATCCATGAACAGGGACAAACAAATATTCTTGTCCACTCAGAGAAGCGCCGGAGTGGATAACCCGGCGGAGAAGGATATATCCACTGTTGGTACAGTGGGCGTTGTGCTTCAGCTTTTAAGACTACCCGATGGAACCGTTAAAGCACTGGTAGAGGGGAAACACCGGGCGAAGATAAAGAATTTTATGCCGAGTGAAAGCTTTTTTCAGGTTGAACTTGAACCAATGATTGAACAAGAGTTACCGCATGCTGAAGCCGTAGCACTTATACGAGCTGTCCAAAAGGCTTTTGAGGAGTACGCCAAACTCAAAAACAACATTTCCAAAGATTTAATTAACAATATTGCTACCATTTCTGATCCCTCTCAGTTGGCTGATACTGTTGCTGCACATTTCAGCTTCAAGCTGGAGGACAAACAATTATTGCTGGAAACCTCGGACCTGTCTGAACGAATGGCCTTTTTGTTGCGTCTGATTAAAACGGAGGTCGAGATCATTCAGATGGACCAGCGAATTAAAGGACGAGTCAAGGATCAGATGGAAAAAACCCAGCGCAATTATTATCTCAATGAACAGATGCGCGCTATTCGAAAGGAAATGGGTGCTGATGAAGAGGCTGCTGACGAACTCAATGAGCTGGAAAAACGCATTGAAAAAAAGCGCGTGTCCAAGGAGGCGGCTGCAAAGGTTCGCCAAGAGTTCAAGAAGCTTAAGCTGATGACACCCATGTCGGCTGAAGGGACCGTCGTCCGGAATTATATCGAATGGCTGATCAGCTTGCCCTGGTTTGATCGCAGTAAGGTACGGACCGACATTGAAGAAGCTGAAAAAATTCTCAACGAGGATCATTTTGGTTTGGAAAAGCCCAAAGAGAGAATTTTGGAATATTTAGCTGTTCAGTCGCTGGTTAAAAAAATACGCGGTCCTATTCTTTGCCTGGTTGGACCTCCAGGCGTCGGAAAAACCTCGTTGGCGAAATCCGTTGCCCGTGCAACAGGAAGAAAATTTATCAGACAGTCATTGGGGGGTGTCAGAGATGAGGCCGAAATAAGAGGCCATCGAAGAACCTACATTGGTGCCATGCCTGGAAAGATTATTCAGTCATTGAAAAAAGTAGGTGTGAATAATCCGGTTTTTTGTCTGGATGAAGTTGACAAGATGAGCATGGATTTTAGGGGTGATCCATCAGCTGCCCTTCTGGAGGTGCTTGATCCCGAACAAAATTATGCTTTCAACGATCATTATTTGGATGTTGACTACGACTTGTCTGACATTCTGTTTGTCACTACGGCAAATACCTTGCCTGAAATTCCCCTTCCGCTTCAGGACAGGATGGAAATCATCAGGCTGCCCGGATACACAGAATACGAAAAGTACAACATCGCCAAAGATTTTCTGATTCCCAAGCAGATTAAGATTAACGGAATGGAGGGAAAAAATATCCAGTTTTCCAAAAATTCCGTTTTGGAAATTATTCAACGCTATACCCGGGAGGCTGGTGTGAGAAACCTGGAACGTGAGATTGCATCGGTGTGCCGAAAACTTGCTAAAGAGTATATGCGAAGCGATGAGGAAGAAAAAACGTTTCGGGTAACCGCTATGAGTATTGCCAAATATCTGGGTCCGCCGCGGTTCCGGGTTAGCCAGGTGGAAGACAAAGACCTTGTCGGTACCGTTAATGGACTTGCATGGACCCAGTTCGGCGGAGAACTTTTGATGATCGAAACATTAATTATGCCTGGAAAAGGTGAAGTCTCCGTTACCGGAAAACTTGGAGATGTTATGAAAGAGTCCGCACAGGCTGCTGTCAGCTATGTACGTTCCAGGGCTGATTATTTGATGATTGACAATACCTTTCATAAGAATTTTGATATTCATATTCACATTCCCGAAGGCGCGATTCCCAAAGATGGTCCGTCGGCCGGCATTACCATGTGTACTTCATTGGTATCGGCTCTAACCAAGCGTCCGGTATACCGGGATGTGGCCATGACCGGGGAGATTACGCTTCGTGGACGGGTGTTGCCTATCGGTGGTTTGAAGGAAAAAATCATTGCAGCTCACCGGGCTGGCATTAAGAAAATCATTATTCCAAAAGAAAATGAAAAAGACTTAACTGATATTCCTCAGGGTATCTCCAAACAGGTGAATATAGTTTCGGTAGAGCATATGGATGAGGTTCTCACCCACGCCTTAGTTACCGAGGAGGGAGAAAGCCTGTTTAGAAAAGATGACATATTGCCGTATGAGGTAATGGCCCGGGAAGTGGACAATAGACCCAACGGTACAGAGCAGCCCCCGTTAATGTAAAAAAAAGGAAGTGATGACTTTCCGGGCATTTCAGGTTATCATTTTATAAAACGATTAGAGAGTGCGAAAATGATTTTTCGCACTCTTTTTTTGGTTCAAATACCATAGCCTTTATTTTTGAATTGTTGGGAGTTGAAAATTTTTGATTTAGATTTAAATTTCTCTTGACATCGGTATGATATATTGTTAATTTTCTATTTCTTTGAAGGGGGGCAAGCCCTCCGCGAATGTGGGCGGGTAGCTCAGTTGGGAGAGCATCGGCCTTACAAGCCGAGGGTCACAGGTTCAAGCCCTGTTCCGCCCACTATATTTGAGATAAAGCGGCTTTTGCTTCAAAGCCTTTCAAAAAACCCGGGGGCGTAGTTCAGTTTTGGTTAGAACGCCGGCCTGTCACGCCGGAGGTCGCGAGTTCGAGTCTCGTCGTCCCCGCCATCGTAAAAACAAGGGTTTGCGGTATTTTCGCAAGCCCTTTTTTATTGTCCTGTAAAACTGGTTCCCTT
>JAGYNR010000074.1 GCA_018399715.1 Desulfobacterales bacterium
GTTTTGTGGGAGAGCATATTGCCAAATTGTTGGCCGGGCATTTTGAAAGCCTGGAAAATCTCATGAAGGCGTCGACGGAGGAACTGGAGGCGATTGAAGGTATCGGGCCTGTTGTTGCCAAAAGTGTCCATGAGTTTTTTGGCGAGATACATAACCGCTCGATTATAGAGGGTCTTTTAAACAGCGGAGTTAAGATACAATATGAACGTTTCCAACCGAAAGCGTCCGGCCTTGCGGGCAAAACGGTTGTTCTCACCGGTACGCTGAGCAGTTTAACCCGCAGTGAAGCAAAGGCTTTGATCGAAAAATTAGGGGGCAGCGTCACCGGTTCTGTCAGTCGTAAAACTGATTATGTGGTGGCAGGCGATAAGCCCGGTTCAAAAATAGAAACAGCTAAAAAACTTGACATTGAAATCATCGATGAAGAACATTTTAAAAAGCTGATCGGAACATAAGGTTGTTGGAACAAAGGAGGTAACATGGCAGAAAATGTCAGAGCACATGTCATTATATCCGGAAAAGTACAGGGAGTTTTTTTCAGAGCTGATACCCGGGAGGCTGCAAACCGTTTCGGTGTCAATGGATGGGTCCGTAATCAAAGAGATGGTACAGTTGAGGCGGTTTTCGAGGGTGATCAGTCCCATGTGGAATCCGTCCTCAACTGGTGCAAAAAAGGGTCACCTGCTGCCCGCGTGGATGCTGTCAATGTGAAGTGGGAATCGTATACGGGCGATTTTTCAGATTTTCATATCCGCTATTAACGATTTAAAAAAGGGCATCTATAAATTTATTCGGATCAAATTCCTGGAGATCTTCGGTTTTTTCGCCGATTCCGATAAATTGCAGGGGTATTTTTAAGCGGTTGCATATACTGATAGCAATTCCTCCCTTGGCGGTGCCGTCGAGTTTGGTAAGGGCAATACCGGTTACCCCAATGGCATCGTTGAAAAGCGTTGCCTGGGACAAAGCGTTTTGTCCTGTTGTGGCATCTAAAACCAGAAGTACATGATGCGGTGATCCGGCTATGATTTTTGAACTTGCCCGCTTGATTTTTTTTAACTCCTCCATCAGGTTTACATTGGTGTGAAGCCTACCTGCCGTATCAATCAGTACGATATCGACGTTACGGGCTATGGCTGCCGCTACCGCATCATAGGCCACCGCTGCCGGATCGGCTTTTTCCCTGCCCCTTACAAATTCTGCGCCGGAGCGCTCCGCCCATAATTCGAGTTGTTCGGTTGCGGCAGCCCTGAACGTATCCGATGCCGCAATTAATGTTTTTTTACCGTCAGCCCTGAACTTTGCTGCCAGCTTGCCGATCGTGGTGGTTTTTCCGGTACCGTTTACCCCGACAACCATGATCACAAAAGGTTTTTGCCCGTCAATTTCAGGGGGAGGAGGTGTTGTTTCCTGTAATAAGCGCAGGATTTCTTCCTTGAGTGCGCTTTTAAGTTCATCGGCTGTGGACAGCTTTTTGGCCTTTTGGGAAATTTTTTCCATCAGCTCCATGGTCGTTTCCACTCCCATGTCGGCGGTGATCAACAGCGCCTCCAAATCCTCCAGGAGTTCATCATCAATTTTTTTCTTCCCTGAAAACAGTTCATCAATGTCGGTGGTTAAAATTTTCCGGGTTTTTGAAAGTCCTTGTTTTAAATGACACAACATACCGGATGAACCATTTGTATTTTTGTTTTTGTCTTTAAACAGTTTGAATCCCATTTATGTTTCCTGTTATTTTTAAGATTTTGATATTATTACTTAGTGCCTGAACGAAAACTGTCTTTTTCGCCAATATCTGCGTCAGACTCAAATTTTAATCCTCGAAATACTCAACCTATGTCTGTGGTTAAAATTTTCGTCTTCCTTGATCTTAACGAAAAATCCTGGTTTTCGTTCGGGCACTAAGTAGGAGAAGGTGGAATGGTCTCCATTTTATCGACAGGGTTTTCGTTGCCGTTGAGGCTCACGGAAACGACCTTGGAGATACCTTTTTTGGCCATGGTTACCCCGAAAAGGATATCCGAAATCTCCATACTTCTCTTGTTGTGAGTGATCATGATAATCTGGGATTTCTCCCCAATCAATTTCAGCAAGTTGTTGAAACGAAAGACATTCGCCTCATCAAGGGGCGCATCGATTTCATCAAGAAGACAAAACGAAGCCGGCTTCATCAGAAAAATCGAAAAAATAAAGGCGATTGCCGAAAGCGCCTTTTCTCCGCCCGATAGCAGGCTCATTCGGGTCAGCTTTTTGCCGGGAGGGCTGATCAAAAATTCAACACCTGTTTCAAGCGGTTTTCCCGGTTCGGTCAACACCAGTTTAGCCGTTCCGCCTTCAAATAAACGAGGAAACACCCCGGCAAGCTTTTCGTTGATCTGTTCAAAAGTTGACATAAACCGTTCTTGCGTAATTCGATTAATCTTTTTAATCACTTTTTGAAGGTCATCAAGGGCATTGTTTAAGTCGTCACGCTGCTTAGTCAAAAATTCGAACCGGGTTTTAAACTGTTCGTATTCCTGAATTGCTGCCATATTGACATCTCCCAGCCTGGAGAGTCTTTCCCGGTTGTGCTCTAAAGTCTGCTCCAATTCCTGTACGGACGTTTCATCTGTTTTTGAAATATCTTTATATTCGGTTCGAAACCGCTGAAGGGGTTGACAGTACCGCTCCTCGATTCTGCCGGCGATATGCTCGCACTTCATTTGGCGCTGAGATTGTTCTAGTTCCAGATAACGAATTTTTTCGATAACTTCGTCTTGTTTGCCTTCAATAGTTATCCTGGCCTGCTCGTTTTCTTTTAACCGGGCATCAATCGCCTGGTAGTTTGCCTCTGTATTTTCTATGGTCTGATTCAGACGTTCTAATGATTGATAACCATCTAAAAGATGCTGCTCATCACTCATAATCTTTTGCCTGATCTTTTCCTGTTTTCCGGTCTTTCTGGCAATCTCGTCAACAATCTGTCCCATGCGGTGAAGGCCGTCGGATTTAAATTCCTGAATCCTGTGTAAATTACCGGACTTGTTTTCCAGGCGGGCATCCAAAGATGTCTTCTGAATCTGTATGTCCATAACCCGCTCATTTCGGCTCTCAACTTCAGCAGACAAATTTTTCATTTTTTCGGAGGTTTCAGCGACATTTAATTCGGCCGATTTCACGGCTTTGGTAATTTCTGTCAGTTGGCGATTGTGATTTTCCATCTCGTGATCAATGTCATGTTGTTCTCCCAGAATTTGATCTTGTTCCAACTGAACAATCTCCAGATGTCGCCGGGCACTTTTAAGTTCCTCTTCGACCTTATAAAGGGCTTTTTCCGCGTCAATTTCCTCCCGGGTTAACTGGTTTTTCTCATCTGTCTGATCCTGAAGTTCTATTTCCAGGTTTTTTAATGTGTTTTCAAGTTCCTGCTGGGTTGTTTTTTCCGCATCCAGTTGTTGATGGATTGTTTCCAGTTGATGTTCAAGCTTTTTAATTTCCCGCTTTTTTTCTAGAATCCCGGAAAGTTTATCCTTACTTCCCCCGGTAATTACTCCCTGATGAGATATGACATGACCCTCTTTAGTGACAATTGTTCGGGCATTACCGTTTGTATTCCATATTTTAAACGCTTCATCCAGATTTTCTGTCACCACTACATGACCTAAAATTGCCGTCACCGCTTTTATGCAGTCATCTTTAACAGTGATATGATTCATCAAAGATTTGTCTTCACCATTGTTCGGCTCATTTTTGCCGGTGATCGTTTTAATGGATGAAACCGGAATAAAGCCGGAACGGCCGGCTTGCCGACTGACAAGAGAATCAATAGCGACCCGGCAGGTCTGCTGATCATTGACAATAATATATTGAAGCGCTTCTCCGAGAACAGCTTCCACAGCCGTTTCATAGCCCTCCTCAGGGGATATGGCATCTGCCATAACGGCCAAAATGCCTTTTTGTATTTCTGAATTGTTTTCCGAAGCTTCTGATAAAACAGCTTTTACGCCGTCACGGTACCACTCCAGATTATCCTCCATTTTCTTCAGGGTATCCAGTTTGGATTGGGACTCCTTACGGTGAATCTCCAATGATTGAACAAATTTGACCTGTTTAGCCAATAATTGGTTTTTTTCATTTACTTCACGTTGCAACGAATTGATTTTCGAGTCTAAAACAGATATCTGCTCGCGGCATTCAGTAAGGCGTTTACGGGCGGAGGTGTCCTTTCCGGAAAGCTGGCTCACCAATTTTTCAGCTTCAGCGGCTTCCTCATCGATTCGTTTCAACCGTCTTCCGAGACTTTCCCTGTTCTGAGTCGCCGTTTGATAAATATTGTTCAACCTGGCCTGCCGGGCGACAAGGTCCATGAGTTCCTTTTTGTAGCCTTCAAGCTTTTGGTTTAACGGTGAAAGCGTCTGCTTGATTTCAAGCAGGTCTTTTTTCCCCTGAGCAAGCTCATTATTGACCGTTTGAACTTCAGCTTCTAAACGTTCGATTTCTTCTTGAGATTGGGAGACTTCTTCAGCAATATGACAGTTTTTTTCTGCCAGCTCTTTGCGTGCAGCCTCAAGATCGGCGATTTCTTTTGTGGTTTGTTTTTCTTCACGCCGGTTATGGGACAGGTCGTTTTCCAGCTTGTCAACCAGTCGCTGTGTTTGGAACTGATCCGTCTTATAGCCGGAAATTTCCTGTTTTTTTTGTGTTTGTTCCAGCTTGATCTGTTCAATCGCAGCATCTAACTTTTTCAGTTCCGCAGAATAGCCTATGCGGGTGTCCTGTAAAGAGTTTAATGAAACCTTGGTTTCTTCCATTTCATGTTCAAGACGATTGTATTTTATGAGGCTTATCGTGATATCAAGCTGCCTGATGCGATCCTGAATTTTTTGGTAACGTTCAGCTTTTTTGGCCTGCCGTTTCAAATCACCCATCTGATGGTTGACTTCTGATAAAATATCGTTAATTCTTAAAATGTTCTGATTGGTTGATTCTACTTTTCGAAGCGCTTCTTTTTTTCGTTCTTTATACCGGGAAACACCTGCAGCTTCCTCAATAAAGGTTCGCCTTTCTTCCGGACCTGCCTCGGTGATTGTTCCGATATTTCCCTGCTGGATAATGCCGTAAGAACGGCTCCCGATGCCGCTTCCCAGAAAAAGATGGTGAATATCTTTGAGCCTGCAGGGACGCTTATTTAAAAAATAACCCGTCTCTCCGGATCGAAAAACACGCCGGGTAATCTGAATTTCTGTAAAATCCTTAAATTCATCGGGAGCGGTACCATTGTCATTGAGCAGGGTTAAGCTTACCTCCGCCAGTCCTGAGGGAGGGTTGTCATCAGCACCGGCAAAGATAACATCATCCATGGATTTCCCCCTGAGCTGCTTGGCGCTCTGCTCGCCCATTGCCCATCGAATGGCGTCAACAACATTGCTTTTCCCGCAGCCGTTGGGACCAACAATCGCCGAAATCCCATTTGAAAATTCAATCCTGGTTTTGGTGTGAAAAGATTTAAACCCATTGATTTCAAGCCTTTTAAGCTTCATTCAAAAACTTTACCTCCGGACCGCAACCTGTTTTGCCTCTTACATCTTTTTGCCAGACACCCCAATAATAACATAACCTTCTATAATTTCAATTTTATTTGACACTACCAGATCGATTTCATAAAATTCTTTTGTTTAAATTGCCTTGATTGACTTCCACCAAAATACAGGTTTTTATCGTAAGGAGGCTGATGATGAAAGGTGTCCTTTCTGTTTTGGGGCAAAAAAATGCCCGGGAGTGTGAAATTAGAGGAATGGCAACTTTGGGACGTTCAGCCAAAAACGAAATCCGTCTTAACGATCCGGCTGTATCTCACAAACACGCGATGATCTTCTGGGATGAAAGCCGGGGATATGTCATCAGGGATTTGGGGAGCAGCAACGGAACCTTTGTTAACGGGCAGAAAATTGAACAAGAACAGATTTTGCGTAAAGGGGATAAAATCACTTTGGGTATGACCCGCTGTCGTTTTTTCTGTGACATGCCTGTTAAAATGGAGGATACCCGAAACGATGATCTGACCACGACCCAAATTCAAAAAATTCTTCCGTCTTCTCCGGAAAAGTTTTTACCCTCAGGTGAAATCGATGACATTTCAGTTTTACGAACAGACTATGAGAAGCTTCGCGTTACCTACGAGCTGCAGCGGGATATCGGTTTTGAAAGAAATATCGACAGGATTATGGATAAGATTTTAAAGCGAACGGTTGAATTTCTTAACTATGACCGGGGTGTTATCCTGATTGCCGTCCAAAATGGGCAACTAAAGCCCATCGCCTTTAATACACCGGGAAAAAGCGAATCCCCGATAATTTCAAGTACGCTGATCAAATACATTCAAAAAGAAAAAAAGAGTATCCTCAGTACCGATACATTGATGGATGAACGATTGCAAGATGCCGACTCGATTATTTTTCAGAATGTACGGTCAACCCTATGCGTACCGATTCTATATCAGCAGGAATTGTTGGGGATTATTATTGTCGATTCTTTGAAAACCACAAAAATCTATACCGAAAAAGACCTTGAGCTTTTGGTAAGTATTGCAAACCGTTCAGCCGAATTCATTATCAATTCCCGTATGGCCAGAAAAATCGAACAAGATGCCGCAACCCGGGAGCGGTTTCAACGATTGTTATCTCCTGCTCTGGCAGAGATGGTGGTTTCCGGGCAGCTTAAAGTTAAAAAAGGCGGTCAAAGCACAATTGCAACGGTTCTTTTTATTGATATCCGCGGATTCACATCAATGAGTGAGAATATGGAAGCTGCTGAAGTGCTCGAAATGCTGAATGCCTTTTTTGAAGTTCTGGTTGAAGTCGTTTTTCAATATGAAGGAACCGTGGATAAATTTATCGGAGATTGTATGATGGTTATATGGGGAACCCCGGTATATCATGAAGACCATGCGATCAGGGCTGTCCGGGCTGCACTTGGGATGAAAAAGAGTTTGAAAGAATTCAATCATCATCGGCTATTATGTGGAGAAACGCCTGTCAGCGTCGGCATCGGTATCAATACAGGCAGTTTGGTTGCGGGATATATGGGGTCGAGCCGTACCATGAGTTATTCGGTCATTGGCGATACGGTCAATATCGCCTCACGGCTTTGTTCTGTCGCCCTGCCAGATCAAATTATTATCTCCGACAGCACCTTCCATTATGTATGTCATTTGGTAAATGCTGTCAGACTCGACTCCATAATGGCAAAAGGAAAACAAAAACCCATCAAAGCCTTTAATGTGATTGGAAAAAAGCAGACTGTCCTACCTGCCTGAGTCAGAGATCAAAGGGCAGAGATCAGAGATCAGAGGTCAGAGATCAGGGGGCAGAGATCAGAAAAAACTCCCTCCCCATTGATGGGAGGGCCGGGGTGGGGGTGAATTCAGAGGTCAGAGGTCAGAATTCAGAGGTCAGAACACAGATAGGTAAAATTTTGGTTCTGTTGATATTTCATTTTCATACCCCAAAAATAGCCAGTCAACCACCGATGGCATCGTAATCGATTCTTTTTACCATACTTCCGGTTGCATCCGCAACTGTTTGAAGAGAACCGGCCCGGCCAAAAGCAAGTCAATTGACAGCCCTGTCTTTTTCATGGCAACCGGAAGACGGCCGTCAGCACACTTAAAAAGCATATGAGAAGGTTGTCGGAACCGTCATAGGCAGGAAGGAGACGGGTCAGGTTCTGCCATAGGTATTTTGGGGTAATGGCGTCGTCGACTTTTTGGGTGATTCTCCTGCCCAAGGGGTCATAAATGTACTCGAAAGGAATACAGTCCGGCAGGGCGAAGCTGAACAGCTTTCCCATGGATGAATAATCATAGGTGATGGTATCTTGGGTGGTAGTTTCGGATTCCAGGAACCCGTCCTGATCGTATTAGTATTGTGCATCCTTGGTGAAAAGCAGCCGGTTTCAGCATTAAAGAAAGACAAAATTTTATGGGATTGTTCCTGGAATTACCTTTTTTTAGTAGATATTATCATTATGCAAGCTCCTAATGCTAATCCGACAGATCCCCAATTTGAACCAAGAAAAATACTGCCAACCGAAATAATTTTATCAGAGCTCATCCAATAACCAGAAATTAACATAACGATTAAACTGATTACGGTTAAGATTTTATCCATAAATTTAAAACCTTCATATGAATGTAAAATACTTGCTTTTTCTTATATACGAATATAAAAACCATTAAAAGAGTCGGTTAATATGAAAAAAATGTATGTTCAACAGAAAAAAAACAGGATAATTACTGGTTCGGCATACAAATAGAGGAATCAATAAAATATGAAATATGTTCACGGCTATGACCTAAGGGAAAACATACGTTTACAAGATCAAGCTTCCACCCTTGTTGAATTACTTCATTCCGACACCACCTATCCAGCCGGAAGTAAAGTCCTCGAGGCTGGATGCGGTGTCGGCGCGCAAACAATAACTTTGGTAAAAAATAGTCCTCATGCCAGGTTCATATCAGTCGATATTTCAGAGAAGTCTATTCGTGAAGCCAAAGGAATAATAAGGGAAGCGGGTTTCTCAAATGTAACCTTCCAACAAGGCGATATCTTTAGGCTGCCATTTGAAACCGAATCTTTTGATCACCTCTTTATTTGTTTCGTGCTTGAACACTTAGCACAGCCTCTGGAGGCAATAAATCATCTCAAAAATCTTATTAAAGTCGGTGGCACAATTACTGTTATAGAGGGAGATCACGGATCAGCTTATTTCTACCCGGACAGCGAGGCAGCGCATAAAGCAATCCAATGTCAAGTCGAACTACAAAGGCGAACAGGAGGCAATTCCAATATTGGCAGGGAGCTTTATCCGATTCTCAAAAAAGCAGGTTTAAGTTCAATCCAAGTATCTCCCCGAATGGTTTATGTTGATTCAAGTAAGCCGCGGTTGGTAGAGGGGTTTACCAGGAACACCTTCACCGCAATGATTAAAGGTGTGAGGGAGCAGTCTATTAAATCCGGCTTGATTGAAGCAGGGATCTTTGATCAAGGCATCAAGGATCTTTATAGAACGACAGAAGATGACGGAGTCTTTTGCTACACCTTTTTCAAGGCGGTCTCAACGAAAGAGTAAATTGCCGAACCAGGCGGTTCACTTGACGCCGTGAAGCACAGCGGCGCGGACGCGGCAAGTTCTTTGGCGGCGCAAGTGACCTTGGTCGTTGCTCACACAAAGTAAGCGTGGATGGGAGCAGGATCGTTAGGCCGAGAAAAGAAATTACTCTTTTTGAGCAGACAATGGATGGCGTGAACATCCATGGATACTCATTCCAAGCGAGTTGCAGGCCATGGATATCGTTTCCACATGCGGAAACAGTAACTCTGCGGAAAAAAAAGAATCGGCCTGATCGCCGCACAACGAATAAAACGAGAAGAAACGGCAGGCAAAGGAAAAGACAGAAATTCACTCTAATCCAAGGCTGAGGTCGCTTCTCTAACCGCTCAGCGCTATAAAGGTTGTCGCTGCCTCAAATGAATGGAAACCAAGCAAATCGTCGAAAATAAAGGATATCATAGCCGGGCGGACTTATCACCATCAAACAAAACGCAACTGACTCGCTATGCGCTCCGCTGATTTAGGCGTACACTTCGGATATCATGGATGGTGCTGGATAATAAATCCAATATATTAAGTTTATGTTAAATTAATTAAGGAGAAAAAAATGAGAATCCAATTTGAGCGTATTTCACTATTTATTATTTGTTTTGTAAGTTTATTGGCGAATTCAAGTACATCATTTTGTGCCACTTGGTCTATAATGAATAGTGGGACAACCAATTCATTGGCATCTGTTTCAGGACGATCTGGTACAGATGTATATGCCGTTGGTAGCTTCTCAACCGTTCTCCATTTTAATGGAAAAAGTTGGTCAAGTGTCATGGACTCAGGTTGGAGTGGTTCGTTCAAGAGTGTTTGGGGAATATCTGGGACGAACATCTATGTCGCTACAGGAGGTTTTGATTATATTTACCAATATACCGGAACTGCGTGGACAAGCGAATTTATGGGGGGATTGACCGCATGGTTTAATTGCATATGGGGCAACAATCCTTCGGATATCTTTATCGTTGGGAGAGGTGGAATGGCCAACGCTTACATCAAACATTATGATGGGTCTTCATGGTCAAATATGACGGCTGGTATTGATCCAATTCTAAATGGTGTTTGGGGATGTTCGAGTTCAGATGTCTTTGCAGTTGGAGATAACGGCAAGGTTATAAGATATGACGGTAATAATTGGTCAGCCATGATCAGTCCTACTACTGAAAATTTGATGGCTATATGGGGTGATTCGGGATCAAATGTGTTCGCTGTTGGTGATTCGGGCACAATTATTCACTTTGATGGATCAATTTGGTCTGTCATGCAAAGTAATATCAACGTAAAATTGACTAGTATATGGGGATCAACAAGGTTTGATGTATTCGCAGTGGGGGATTCAGGCACAATACTACATTTTAATGGGAGTGATTGGAGATCTATGAATAGCGGAACCACTCTAAATTTAAAAAGTATATGGGGAACAACAGGGGCTGACGTATTTGCAGTCGGTGATTCAGGAATCATTCTTCATTATGGTGGAAAACAGAAAACGGTTGTCATTCCGCTTTTTTAACAGAAGATTCAGCCGAAATAAGTTTAAAGATTTATGGAATTTTAGGGGAGAATGGCAAAAAAAAGTGTGAAGAGGGACGTGAAGAGGGACGACCTTAAATAACTAAGCAACTTGACATTGGGTGCTATTTTTGTGATTTTAAGGCATGCCAAGACTATCCCGATTGGATACCCCCGGTCTTTTGCACCATATAATGATCAGGGGAATAGAGCGCCGGAAGATATTTTTTGATGATGAAGATCGTAATAATCTCATTGAGCGGCTTTCTGTTCTTTTGCCTGAGACAAGAACCCAATGCTATGC
>JAGYNR010000075.1 GCA_018399715.1 Desulfobacterales bacterium
AAGAGCACTCCCCTATGCATCAAGCTAAGGGCCTATCACCTGATTTCAGGGTATCGAGAGCTCCTGTCTCTGACTGATTTGCGTTTTTCCACATTTCCGGTCGCAGGGTGTATATTAACCCTCTTGGGAAAAAGTTTTCAGACCGGCTCACCTTTCTTTGTCGGGTGCCACGGGCGAAGCGAAGCTTGCCCGTGAAGAGCTTCTATCTGTAGGGCACACACGGGCAAGGCTAACGCCTTGGCCCGTGGAACCCATGCTGAAACCTGAAACCTCCAACGTAATAAAAATTCAGATACATTTTCAGGCCAATTTCGAGATATTTTCATCACCCCAAGCTACAGCCGCCCCCATACCTCTTGAACTCCCCGTTACGATCACGACTTTCTGATCACCCATGTAACTTTTCCTTAAAGCCCTTCCTCATCTTAATTTAAATTCCTAAGTTTTGTGGTCCCCGGATTCCATTTTTTCTCTTATCTTCTCATTGGCTTTTTTCAGCGTTTCGCTTAAAACATCTATATTCACCGGTTTTTGGAGATATGCGAAGGCTCCCAATTCCATACACATTTGCTCATCTTCTCTTGATCCGTGCCCGGTGAGTATAATTACTTCTATTTCAGGCTGGGTTTCTTTGACACGACGAAGCACTTCAATGCCATCAATCCCGGGCATCCTCAAATCAAGAATCATGACCTCCGGCTTGTCTTCATGCACCATTTCGAGTGCGGATTCTCCATCAAAAGCAACGACTGTACCCATATCCCGCATCAGAAGACGTTCGGAAAGGGTTTGAACAAACTTACGCTCATCATCTACAAGAAGAATCTTTGATGGTAGCTCAAAATTTTGCTTCCGATAAATATCCGCCTTATAAAAATGTGGCCCAACCTCTGTGATAACCTCGCGAACACCTTCTATTTTGCCGGCTATAGATTCCAGCTCCTCTTTCAGACGATCCAACATGAAAACATGCTTGTCGATGATCAAAGTAACAACCCCGTCATCGGCCTTAACCCTGATATCATGGCCTTCCTGAACAAGTTCAACTTCAACACGTGCAGCAAGGATAAAATCTTCCACAGCTTTACGGGATTTTTGCGTCACCTGAAGCAAATCTTTAGTCAGGTATTGCCTGATAAGGTTTACACTCTCTTTTGAACTCACTTTGTCAGTCGGTACCACAATATCGTAAAGAGAATGGTTCCATGGGTCTTTTATATCATTCAATTTATAAATCCAGGCAGAGCAGTCTTCATCATGCTTGTGAATTTTTTTAAGTGCCTCTGACTCGCTAAGCCCCTGAGTATCCATGGCGTTGGATATTCTTGATTTGACATCAGAGATGAGGCAGACACGAAAGATATGGGTGATTTTTCGTGGGGCAAGCATGCCGCAAAATCCGTTGATCAAAAGATTATCTTCGGTCATCTGTTGGGCAAGAGACAACTTCAGAAAGGCAACAGCACGCTCCCTTTCCCTTGTAAACTTATTAAAAACAGATATTTTTGATGAAAACGCTTTTAAAATTTTTGTCTCTGACAGTTCCGAAGCCTGACTCGCTTTGGAAACAATATCGAAATCATTGATTTGCCGGTAGGCAGTTTGTTCCAGAACCTGTCGAATTATTTCATCTTCATTACAAAATGTACCACTAAATATAGTTATAATTGACATTTGACACCTCTCTCTATATTTTTTTCAACCTTTCCGATATTTTTGCACACAGACATTAGGGGACACTTCTTTTCTTCATCAGGCCTATGGGTTTTTTTATGAATCGCGCAAATTGCCTGCTCCATAGTCGGAAATAAATGATCCTCGCCGAGTTTTTCCGGAAAATGGGTACGGGACAACACTTTCATGACAGACTCATTGACGCCACTAAGCGAGATATCAATACCGGCACTTCTGACCCTGTCAACCAGCAGAGACAGAGCTTCCTCCCCGGAAGCATCAATGTCGTTAATTCCATTGGATACAATAATAATATGTTTCAGGTTCTTCCTCTCATTCATAATATCCATGATCTTATCTTCAAGGTAACTGGCATTGGCAAAAAATAAAGGCCCGTCAAAACGCACCATGGAAATATATTCACATTCTTTCAGATTATACGTCACCACACAGCGTAACGCCTGATTTTCCGCCCGGGCCAAAGCTACTACCTTAGGTCTCATGCTTTTGTAAAGAAATACCCCTATAGAAAGAACGACCCCGATTGTGATTCCCTTGTCCAGATGAGGAGCAAACCCCAGCGTGGCCACAAAAGTGATAATGGATATAGCCCCGTCATACCACTGAGCCTTCCATGCATGTATAAATCCGGAAACATTTATCAGACCGATAACAGCAGACATGATGATGGCAGCCAAAACCGAGTGAGGCAGATGGAAAAGAAGCGGCGTGAAAAAAAACAGCACAATAATAACCATCAGGCTGGTAAAAACACTCGATAGCCCTGAAATCGCGCCAGCCTGAAGGTTTACTGCGGAACGGGAAAATGATCCTGATACAGGATAACTTTTTCCAACAGACCCTAAAATATTAGCCAGTCCCTGTCCGATAAGCTCCTGGTTGGGATCCAGGCGCTGTCCTGTTTTTGCCGCCATGGCCTTGGCAATGGAAATTGCCTCCATAAAACCTAACAGTGAAATGATAACGGCATATGGCAGCAGATGTATCATTACCTTTAAATCAATTTCTGGGAAACTCAACGTCGGTAAACCCTTAGGAATATTTCCCACTACTGCTCCGCCACCTATCATGACAATATTTTCAGGATCGATGGGCTTGCTGCCGACCTTTATCCGCCAGATGCGACCATCATCCCCTCCAGCTTCTTCTCCTTTGCCTGATACCAAAAACCGCAGGCTACTGTCCGGTAATTCTACTTTTTTAAAAAGATAACTTCGCAGCTTCTTTCGTTCTTCCTGGATCATGTGCTTGTATTGACGGATATTATAGTTTAATACCCTGGCCTGATGCTCCGCAGCGAGAACTTCGGACGTTTTTTCTTTTTCAGCAGCTTCCTCTCTGGCTTCGGTAACATGAGTTCGCTTCTCGGTCATTTCGGTAATTTTATTAAACTCCCTGTTGAAAGCTTTAATCTCGTTTCGAACCTCGGGAGATTCAATGGCTGACATGGACACAGTCCGGTTATGTTCAAACCCAACACCCCAGGAAATAATTGTGGTCAGCATTACAGCCACAAGCACACCCGGAAGTTTGGGTGAAAGCCATTTTAGACCGTATATGACAGCAAAAGCTAAAATCCCGATTAACAAGGTTGGCCAGTGCGTATAATGAAAGGCGGATGAAACTACATTCATGATGGTTTCATAGTGGTGCTCGGAGCTGTTGACATATACCCCGAACATCTTTGACAGTTGGGAGGAGGCAATAATAATAGCGGCCGCGTTGGTAAAACCGTTTACAACGGGATGAGAAATAAAATTGACCACCAGCCCCAATCTAAAAACCCCCAGCGATAACTGAAACAAACCAACCATCAGCGCAAGCAACACCGCATAGGCAATAAACGGACCACTTCCGGCAGTAGCAAGCGGCTCCAAGGATGCCGCTGTCATAAGGGAAACCACAGCCACAGGCCCTGTCGCCAATTGACGGCTAGAGCCAAACAAAGCCGCTACCATAGGGGGCAAAAATGAGGCATAAAGCCCATAATATGCAGGAAGTCCGGCCAGTTGGGCATAAGCCATAGATTGTGGAATCAAAACCAGCGCCACCGTTAAACCGGAAACAGCATCCAATCTGAACTTGGTCATGCTGTAATTTTTAAACCAACCGATGAAAGGGAAAAACTTTTGTAGCATACATATCTCCTCTTTGAAATTACCTCTCCAAAATTTTTAATGTTCCATAACTTATTAGACATACAAATTTCTTATTTATATAATAATAATTAAAGAGTAAAGGCATTTATTCATAGAAAAATTCAATATGGAACAAAATATAAAACCATAAGCCAATTTGTCGGTTATCTGTCGCGATGTTTTAGACAGTGAGGCAATACTGGTCAATTCTCCCTTTTTAAAATATCCAATAAAAATAAAATCAGGTTAATGTATTTAAATCGTTTGACTTTTATGAATATAACATTTAATAAAACAGAATTTTATTTTTATAATGAATTTCCTTTGGTTTTTGAATTTCATAAATAAACGGCAGTGGGAAATTTTTAAATTCCACAAATGGCAGGAGCACAACACATATTTAAGGAAAAATTACATTTTGCCATTTTGTACTGTCTGAGTTTTTGAACAGACAAATGTCCATATTAAAAAAGGAGGTTATGACTATTTTTTGAAATTCTGGGGGATACAAAAGTGCATGGAGGAAAAAGATGGGAAAGAAAATGTTGTTAGGGATACTGGTTTTCGTGATCATGCTGATTCCGTTAAACGCAGTTGCTAAAATGGGTTCCGGTAAAGTGAAAGCCAAAAGTTCGGATATTGATATTGAAATGTTTGGTGCTTTAAAAACCTATCCGCATTTTATGGATAATATCGACTTTAATGATCATCATACAAAATATGACCGAATTTTGGATGAAAGTGGATTTATGAAAAACCATTCCATCCGCAACGAAATTCGGCTCGGATGGCAGGCAAAAGCAGACAATTGGGACTTCCTGATTATTCTGGAGAGTGATTTTACCCTCAGCAAAGCCAACACAGATCGTGGAGCCAACAATACGGATCCTTTGGACAGCGGTATGACGGGTGAAGATTTTGGCGTGGAAAAACTCAATTTCGGCTATAATTTCGGCCCGTTTAAGGTTAACACCGGTTGGAACACCAAGTTTCTGGATCTTCAATCGGGTGGTATTTTATATGGCGATGATCACCCTTACATCGGCTTTACCGGAAATTTTAATGATTGGAACTGGGAAGCGCTTTATCTCATTATCCAGGATGAGATTGACAACAAAGGCGGCGTATTTGACGGCGATGATCTGGATTGGCGGGTGTATACTCTTCGGCTGGCACATGAGTGGAGCGGAATGACCCTGGCTCCCATATATGCTTTCAGCGATAATGAGGACCATGATGCAAAAGTTCATTATATAGGGCTTGAGGGATATGGCAAGATTGGTATCATGACCCCGCGGTTTGAATTTATTTATGCTGATGGTGACCAGGATGTCAGCGGCGGGGGTGACAATGATATTCAGGCCTGGGGTGCTTATGCATCTGTGGATTTCGAAGTGGATAAATCTTTCATTCCGTATATTGGCGGCTATTACCTGAGCGGAGACGATGACCCCGGTGATGATGATATGGAGGCATTCAACGGTATCACCAATATTTCGCGGTATACGCCCACCTTTGGTATGGAAAATGCTTTTGTTTATCGGTATGTTCCGGCACTTGGAAGTCATCTTTACAGCAACAACTTCAATACGCTGGGATCGAGTCCCGGCTACGGCGGCATTTCCAATTCATCAAAAGGGGATGCTCCCGGTATGTATATGCTCGGTGCCGGCGCCAAGGGAAGTTTGGGGGAAAAATTAAGTTATAAAACCCAGATCATGTATTTTGCATTTGCTGAAGAAGACGGCCTTGAAGATTTGGGGTATGGAAACGGTGACGTCGATGATGAGGTTGGATACGAATTTGATCTTCGGCTGACCTATAAGTTTAACAACCATTTTTCATTGGGCAATGTCCTGTCGGTATTTGTTCCGGGAGACGGAATAGAAGATATTTTAGGCGATGAGTTTGACGAAACAGCCATTATGGACACAGTGGAGATGGTGTGGGGCTTTTAAATCTGTAGGTTGATGAACCACGTTTCTCGTAACAGCCGGTTTGATACTTCCGGTTATGAGATATTATTTTAGATTTTTCATTTTTGTATCCCCTTGGATTTTTTTAATTAAATTTGATATGGTGATAATTAGTTACCGGTTATCTGTTATCGGGATTGAATTACAGATATCTTTTAACAGGTAACAGATAACCGGTAACGTTCAACTGATAACCGATAAATGCGATGAGGGAACCATTGAAAGTGTACAATCTGTGCCTAAAGGCACTTGTTTTCTTTCTGTTTATTTTCCTGGGCGGGTTAAATTGTCCGTGTGCTGCCTCGCAGAACTTTACGGAACTGCTTTCTTTTCTTGAAAACCGCTTTCCGCCGATATATAAGCCGTTCGGAACAATTACCGAAATCCATGGAGACCGGGTTGTCTTCAAGCCTGATAAACAACAAGAGCGGCCAGGACGGGGAACCGAATTTCTGGTGACCACCTATTCACCGGAAATCCCCATCTATCTCCAGCCACTGTCCTCAGTTATTAAGGTAATTTCATTTTTTAACGGCAATATTTTGTGCACCCATGTGGTTACTGTCGGACAACCCTTGAAAACCGGAGATATGGTAGTAATTCCTCCCTCCCCAACAGTTTACCTGTATACCAATATTACCGAAAAAAATGCCTTTTCGCCCTATAACGAGCTGTTAAATAAGATCATTGACAAAAATCTGGAGGTTGTGGAAGTTCCTGGGGTTGAAATTAAACAAAAACCGTCACGATTCGGGGTGCTGGTCTGCCTTGAAGCCGGAAACGGATATCTGACCTATAAGGTGAAATCTTTATACTCGCAGGATACGCTTTATACAAATACTGCGGATTTTGATAAACATGTTGCTGTCAGCCGCCCGGTGGGCAGCCGGGTGCGACTTGCATATATGGAAACGCTACCGGAAACATCACCGGAAAAAATTGCCGCTGTACCAACACCCCCTACTGATACGAAACCCTTCACAGTTTCTGCTTTACCCCCCAGCATCAGTCCGCCTGTAACCGAAAAAGCGGCTGATGAAACGCCTTTTAAAGCAAAAAAAACTGATGAAACATTAAGCCGAAACAAGTTTTCCCTAAGTGAAGCATATCACCGTTTTGTTTGGGCAGACATGAACGGTGATCATACACCGTCTTTGTTTTTTCTAAACAATCAGGGCATTTTCGAATTTCAGCAGGATCAAAACAGACTTCGTCAGGCGGATCAATATCTGTTTCATTCTCCGGATATCATCGGCATTCACCTTCATAAAGGGGATATGAATGGCGATGGGAAAGACGAACTGTTGGTGACATTGGCCGAAACAACAGTTTTCATGGGAAGAGAAGATAGTCGTCTTTGTTCCATGGTGCTTACCCGAAAAAACGGTTCCCTTACCGTGGTTCAGGATCGTTTGGATTATTATTTGCGGGTGATTCAAAACCGGGAGGGAGAAACTGAATTTATCGGACAAACAAAAGTCGCGTATGATCAATATGATGGCTTCATATTCAAAATCCTTTATGAGAAAAATTCAATCCGCTCAGGACCGGAATATCGTCCTGCCAGAAATATTTATTCAATTTACCAGTTTAATTTTGATATACACGACAGCGACCAAATTATGATTATCGAGCCATCTAATTATGTGTATGGATATTTTGCCCCTCTGGAGCGGGTAGAGGCTATGTCTTCCCGACAATACGGAAAATACAAGGAAATCAGCTACCCGCAAAAACTCAAAAAAGAAAGTTACACCAAGGGGTTCTCCGATAAAGTAAATTTTGAAATGGTATATACACCCAGACGGTTTGAATTGAAAAAAGAATTTGACGGTCAGTGCTTTCTGATCAACAAAGAAAGACAAGCAGGACTTACGGCTGAAAATGTCTTAGACAAGGTATTATCCAGAGATGAAGCATTAGACACCATTGTGGGTATTTCCTGGCGGGGAGATTCAATCGTGGAAACATGGGAATCAAAAGGACTCGCCAAGGATATTATCGACTATTGCTTTTACGACAATAAGGTTTATGTGCTGACCCGGGACAGTCTTGGAGATTACGCATTGGAAGTCCTTCGTTGATTATTTGAATTACAACCCGATGTGGATAAACCGGTTATATGATTTCATTCCCGAGTTTCCGATAGAGTGTTCTGCGACCGATTCCCAGGATTCCTGCTGCCCGGCGCTTATTCCCATCTACTGTTTCTAGAACGTGACGAATGTATCGCTTCTCCATTTCTGCCAGGGGCAGAAGTCTTTCATTTTCCGGGGTCAAATCATCAAAGTTAACGGAAGCGGTTTTGGAACCTGATTGATAATTACGGATTCTTGCCGGTAGATGCTCCGCACAAATCCAATTTTCCGTGGCGAACGTCACTGCCCGCTCGACCGCATTGCTGAGTTCACGAACGTTTCCCGGAAAAGGATACCGGGTAAGCAATTCTATAGCGCGCCCTTTGAACCCTTTAATTTTTTTGTCCGATGCAAACGCAAACTGTTGCATGAATCGGGCGGCAAGAAACTCAATATCTTCACCCCGATCCCTTAATGGCGGAACATGAAGCGTAAAAGCTTCCAGACGAAAAAACAGGTCTTCCCGGAAGTTCCCCAGGCGCACCTCTTTGTTAATATCCCGATGCGTAGCGGCTATCACTCTCACATCCACCTGATGTTCACGATTTTCTCCCACCCGCCTGAGACTGCCATCCTGAAGGATTCGTAACAATTTTGCCTGAAGGTAAAGCGGCATCTCCGAAATTTCATCTAGAAGCAATGAACCGCCCTGGGCTTCGGCAAAAAGTCCCTGCCGGCTTTTAGTCGCACCGGTGAAAGAACCTTCTGAATGACCAAAAAACTCGCTTTCAAGCAACTGTTCCGGAATTCCGGCACAATTAACCGGCAGAAAAGGACTGTTGCAACGGGTACTCTCCTGGTGAATTGCCTCGGCCACCAACTCCTTACCGGTTCCGCTTTCTCCGAGAATCAACACAGGCCCCTGAGCTTTTGCCACCCGTCGGATCTGCTCGAAAAGCAGGCGCATGGCCGTACTTTTTCCGTACATCCCATGAAAACTTTCTGAAGAAAGAAATCCACGCATCTCATTGACCATCTCTTTGAGATGTTTTCTTTCCAGAACTCTCTTTACACTCAACATAAAGTGTTCCAGATCAAGGGGTTTTGTCAGAAAGTCGTCCGCTCCCCATTTCAAGGCATCCACTGCCATTGAAATGGTTCCGAATGCAGTGATGATAATAAACCCGGGAGGCGAATTTGAGACATTGTCGTGGATTTTCCTGAAAAAGGTCAAGCCATCCATTCCCGGAAGTCTCAGGTCACACACGATCAGGTCGGGACATCTTTGCTCCATGACCCGAATCGCCTGTTCGGCGGATGAATACCAACAACTTTCAAGTCCGGCATCTTCCACTTCCTCAAGCAATAAAGTTCCCAGAGCCTCATCATCTTCTATTATCCATACTAATCCACTCAGCGAATCCTTTTGGGCCATTGTTCTTCCTCTCATTGCTTATTCGTCTGTGGTGGTATCAAAAGCCGAAAAGAAGCTCCCCCCATTTCGCTTTCTCCTACATCAATGTTTCCGCCATGCTCTTCTGCGACAGCATATACCACCGACAACCCAAGGCCGGTACCCTCGCCTACCGGCTTGGTGGTAAAAAATGGTTCCAAAATTTTAGAACGATTTTGCGGCGCTACCCCGGGACCATTATCCTCTACGCAAAACAGAACTCCCTGATCGTCTTGTCGCCATACAAGACGAACATCTCCACCTGAGGCACATTGAATAGCATTGCGCAACAGATTGATTAACGCCTGCTGAACTCTCATGATATCCAACATGATGGAGACAGTGTTGGCATCTCCCGTAAAACTGATATTCGTGCCGTTTTCATTTGCCTCTTCTTCGACCGTCGAAACGGCTGATGCAGCCAACCACGCAGGATCAGCCAACGAACAGCGAAGTGGATTGCGGCGGGTGAAATCAAGTAATTGCTTGATAATGTACTCCATCCGAACAACTTCTTTACGAATGACGGTCAGTGCTTTCCGCTGCTCTTCTGAAGGACTGTTTTCACGAAGTGCGCGTTGAGCCCTTCCACTGATAACACTCAAAGGTGTACCCAATTCATGAGCAGTGCCCGCAGCTAGTCTTCCGACGGCAGCCAGCTTTTCGTTTTGGCGAAGCTCTTTTTCCAATTTGTCCTGCTTTTGCCGCTGCTCCATGATCGTCCATTCAGCATCATCAATACTATTGAGCATATGATTGAAAGTTTGCCCGATGGAGATGATTTCTTTGGGGCCGTAATGGTTGAAACGATGCTTACGTTCTCCCCGTGCAATCTTGGACATGCTGGAATTCAGCCGGCCAAGGTGCATGCCGAGAGCGCGGTGATGACCGTACAAAACCACAACTGACAACAGCACCAAAAATACTCCAAGAAATACAGCCCCCTTAACCCTTATGGATTGCAGGTTTTCACTAAACTCGCTTTTTTTCCGCGTCAGTTGTAGCAACCCCGTAATTTGACCTCCTGTGTTGGTAAGCGGTACAAAATATGAAAATACCTGTCGGTTGGCGACCCGGCCGTATTCACCCTTTTGTTTTCCATCAGCGGCCAGTTCGATCAGGCGGTTACGTTCGGGTTGCGGTTCCGGACGACCAAGTCTGACAATTTCTTTGCCCTCCTTATCATAAACATAGGCACTATAGACCCTGCCAATTGCAAAAACTGAGTTCAGTGCCTGCCGTATGCTTCCCATCCGATTCTTTTCCAGACCATAACTCAATGGAAGATGCACCGCTCTTGCCACAAGCTCCAAATCTTTTTGCATCTGTTTTTCCACCTGATTTTCTATGGTACTCAGCGACAGATATCCAAACAGGCACAAAGCGATTATCAACGGCACCATGACATAAATGAAAAGAGACACTTTTATACTTATTAACTTCGGAAACAAATCAAAAGGTTTCATCATACCTCCTCATGACACACAGATTTAACACATGTGTCATTTAGATACAACACCAATTCCTGAAATCATGACAGACATTAAAAAACATTTAATAAATATACTTATT
>JAGYNR010000076.1 GCA_018399715.1 Desulfobacterales bacterium
TCTGTATTTTGGTTGTTTCCACAAAATCTTCAGGATGGCCGGAATCGCTGTTATCTTTTCATCCATTTTTATTACACCAATGAGGATAATGGTTGCAACGAAAATTTATTTTTGTCAATTGATCCTTTCAGGGAATCAGCAATTCTGATTTTGACTCAAATATCAAGATTTGATATCGGACGTTAATAATCGCTATCGGGATCGGGATCAACTAGTCCTTTTGCGTAATCATCGTGCCAGGTTTCCGGAACCGGCATTCGTGTATAAAGGTGAATCCGGTTTGCTTCCAACAATTGCCTGGGTTGTCCCATAAAATCAGCGGCACAGTATATTTTTTTACCGGCTTTCATCGACAGCTTGTCAAGCCATATAGCTCCTTTTTTACCACGCATTAAATGATGATCCAAAATAACGGCCTTGATATTACGGGCCAGCCGTAAACCATTGGCCCATGCACGGGTTTTGTCAAAGCTGCTGAGACGGTTGAGATACAGGGGCGGCCCTGAAGCCAGTAAGATATCAGGCTGCCATTCTATTATCAGTTGTATCGTTGAATCATCAAGAAGCTGAATGTCAGAGGCATGTAAAAATATCCGCCGGTTCATTTTTATCCGGGTCATCATCACCGTTCCCATATTGCTGTCCGGATTGCCGTGAGGTACAGCCCGGGAAAAAGATAAGGGGCCTTCCGAATACGATTCGGCAATCTGCATATTGGTCCCCATGAGATCTGCCAGATGATGAAAACGGGTACGCATTCCATCGGAAAGGTCATCATCCGACTTACTCCAACACCGCAGATCCGGAAAAGAAGAAGGAAGATCCTGAAACGATAACTGATAGGGATTTGCATCCAAAAGGGGTACATGATCGCCATGGAAATGGCTGAATACAACATCGGTAGCAGTGGTTAACGCATGACAGATCTGATTGCGTACTTTGATACCAACGGCTATCTGTATCGGATGGGGTAGCAGACCATAGCGTCTGAATCCCAGAGAAACACCCGGATCGATAACGATAGATCGGCCCGGCAAAGTAACCCGGCAGGACAAACCTCTTACCCCTAAAGATTCGGTACCGATTATTTCAAGCCCCATGGTTGATATATGGTATCTTCTGATTTTCCACAAAAACCAACAAAAAAAGGGTTCATTTAAAATGAACCCTTTTTATGAATGTTTGTTGAATAAAAAAGCTTAAAAAATGACAGATAATGATGTGTTGTGATTATGCATGAAGCTCTTCTTTAATCGATACCGCAATTTTGAAAAGAGCGGATAAAATAAAAATGCCGGACGCATAAACACCCAATGTGATCATCAGCTCGGGACCTGTAGGAACATATTCATCAACATGGTGCAGAGGATTGGGAACAAAACCGCCGGAAATCATCCCCAGTCCTTTATCAATCCAGGTTCCGATAAATACACATACACAAGCAATTGCCAGCACCGTTGTGTTGTTTCTGAACATCGGCGGTACCAGTAAAATGATAGCTGTCACCATCAGAAAAAGGGAAGACCACATCCAGGGAACCAATACTCCATGTCCATGGAGCCCTGTAAACAGATATTTGAAATGATCCATATGCTCGGGTATCTGGCTGTAGAAAACTACAAAAACTTCACAAAGGAAGAAAAACACATTTAAGATGATGGCATATGTCACAATTTTGGATAATGACCGGATTTGCTCCAGACCCGGGTCGAACTTACTGATTTTTCGGATGAGCAAACAAAGAAGAATCAGCAGGGCAGGACCTGAGGCAAAGGCAGAAGACAGAAAACGAGGTGCTAAGATAGCGGTAAGCCAGAAGCCTCTACCGGGAAGGCCGCAGTACAAAAACGCTGTCACTGTATGAATACTCACTGCCCAGGGAATAGAAAGATAAATCAGCGGTTTCAGCCAGCCGGGATAATGAACATTATTTCTTTCCGCCTCCAGAACTTTCCATCCAATCACGATGTTCAGCAACAAATAGCCGTTCAAAACGATCATATCCCAAAACAAGATAGAGTTGGGTGTCGGATGAAATATGACATTCAATGCCCGAATCGGTTGACCCAGATCAACGATAATAAACAGAAGGCACATGGTAACCGATGCCACCGCCAGGAATTCACCCAGGATTGTAATTCTTCCAAACGCTTTGTAGTCATGAAGATAATACGGCAAAACGAGCATTACGGCCGAGGCGGCGACCCCAACTAAAAATGTAAACTGGGCAATGTAAAATCCCCAGGAGACACTCCGACTCATACCGGTGATTCCAAGCCCGTAGTTGAACTGCCACAGGTAAAAGCCGAATCCCACACCGATGAGCCCCAACAGAAGGAGCATCAATCGATTATAACGCTTTCCTCCTTTAAATGCTTGTTCTATCATAACCACCTCATATTATATAGTAGATTGTCGGCTTGGTGCCCAGATGAATCTTTCTTCGGATTGTGTTATGTTCCCGAATCAGTTTTCTAACTTCTGATTGGGGATCATAAAGATTACCAAATGTAAGGATGCCGTTGGAGGCTTCTACACAAGCCGGCAGTTTGCCAACCGCAAGCCTTTCAGCGCAAAAATTACATTTTTCGACAACGCCCTTCATTCTTCTGGGATATTCTTTATTGACATTTTTGATAAACGGTTCCGGGTCTCTGAAATTAAAACTTCTGGCCCCGAACGGACAAGCTGCCATGCAAAACCGGCATCCGATACACCGGTGCATATCCATCATAACGATACCATCTTCTTCACGTTTGAACGTTGCCTTGGTAGGACAAACTCTTACGCATGGCGGATTTTCGCAATGGTTACACAGCACCGGAAATGACGTGTTTTCTATTTTTTCAGATATAAACTGGCTTTGCAACCCCGGAAATGCATTATGAAATTCCTCGGGCCAGATCCATTTTATGGCATGCCTGTCAATGGGCTGATCAGGAACATTATGAATCTGGTGGCACGCTTCTACCATCGGTCTAATATCCGCTTCTGATTTTATTTTGCGGGTATCAACCACCATGGCCCATTGTTTGGCCTCCATGGCCTTTTCGCCTTTTTTAAAGCTTGCTTCGGGCTGAAGAGCGCCATGCCCTCCGATAGTCCCGAATGCCTTTATGGTCGGTCCTGCGCCAATTCCCAGGGCAGCCAGACCTGCTATCTTTAGAAAGCTTCTTCTACTGCTGCTTTTCATCTCTTCATCTCCTTCGGGTTATCGATATGGCAATCCCAGCAGTAAGGGGATACAGAGGCATAATCATGACACCTGTCACAAAAGTCGGTCTTATTGGAATGACAATCCAGACAGGTGTTGGAAAGACTCATGTTAAATTCCTTGCCCTGGGGATTTACATATATCCTTTTGGCATCCCTGACGACCGTATCACGCCATTCATCCAGAAGTTGCATATGTTCGCGCTTGATAAATTCCTTGGAACGAACACACTCCTTGGCTTCTTTGGCTTTCGATGTGAGAACCAGTTCAGGGGCCGGAGCAGCCTTACCGAGATTGATCAGAAAAGGGAGTGCAGCTATGAAAGCAAAAATAACAATGCCCGCAATTACTCCCTTTTTATTGTATAATTCTTTTTTATTCTTCGGCATCTTCTTCCTCCACTCCTGGTAGCGGTTCACCGCGCAAATCCGTCGTTCTCTTCTTCTCTCCGGGCAGAATCAGCGCATTTGCCACCAGCTCATGCAAACCGGTAACGTCGACTTCGGGCACCCAGTATTCCATAAGCGCCGGAAAGACCGCCCGGTCAATGGCACATACACACGCCAGCATATTGACGCCATGCATCTCATGAACATATTTGACAGCGTTTGCCCTGGGCAGTCCGCCCATCATGCGAAGCTCCATATCTTCACTGGCGTTGAGACCGGAACCGGCTCCGCAGCAAAATGTCTGCTCGCGAATCGTGTTTGACGGCATTTCATAAAAATGATTACACACGCTGTTGATGACATAACGGGGTTCATCCAGCAAGCCCATACCGCGGGCGGGATTACATGAATCATGATAAGTGACAATCTTGTTATCATTTCGGCTGGGATCAAGATTCAGTTTATTGTGATAAATAAGGTCGGCGGTAAATTCGGCGATATGAACCATCTTAGTGCTTTTTGCATTTTCGAAACACGTGCCGGTAATCGGGGAAACCGGTGTTTCAAGGAAGTCCGCAGGCCCGTTCATGGTATTCATGTACTGCTGAATAACACGCCACATATGACCGCATTCGCCCCCCAGAATCCATTTAACACCCAACCGCTTGGCCTCGGCAAACATTTTGGCATTCAGGCGCTTCATGGTATCATGGGATGTAAAAAATCCGAAATTACCGCCCTCGGAGGCATACGTGCTCCAGGTAATATCGAGTCCCAACTCCTGAAGATAATGAAAAAGAATGATATAGCCCATAGCGGTATAGGTTCCGGGATCGGCAAACACATCGCCGGAAGGCGTGATAAACAGAATTTCAGCGCCTTTTCGGTTTAATGATGGTTCCATCTTGACACCGGTAACTTCTTCGATATCCTCACAGAAAAAATCGATCATATCTGTGTAGGCATGGGGCTGAATACCTAAGTGGTTGCCGGTCCGGTAGCAGTTGGCGACCGGCGCGGAAATCCAATCGATGTTGAGTCCGAGGAGATTTAAAATTTCCCGACCGACAATAGTAATTTCTGCGGTGTCAATTCCATATGGACAAAAAACCGAGCACCGGCGGCATTCCGAACACTGAAACAGGTAATACCACCATTCTTTCAATACTCCGATCGTCATGGGTCTTGCACCCGCCAGACGTCCCAAAATTTTTCCGGCTTTTGTAAAATCATTACGATATACTGATCGGATCAGCTCTGCCCTGAGCACCGGCATATTTTTGGGATCACCTGTGCCGATAAAAAAATGACATTTGTCAGCGCAGGCCCCGCAACGCACACAAATATCCATAAATAACTTAAAACTTCGAAATTTGTCCAGCCGTTCTCTTAGCCCTTCAAATACAATTTCTTTCCAGTTATCAGGAAGCTGCCAGTCATCATCGAGAGGGTTCCAGTTTCTTGGATTGGGAAGTCCCAGGGTTTCGACCGTTTTGGGAGTACTGGCATAACAGTACATTCCCTTTCGAATGTTAACCGGCGTATCCATCCATGCAGTTTTAGGCGGCTTATACCCTTTACTGATAAGTTCCTCTGGTGTTGGAAGTTCTTCAGCCATATTAAATTACTCCTTTTTTTCTTCCTCGGGTTCTTCTTGCGGCGGTTCCGGCATTTTTTCGACAGGAAGTCCAACTTCCACCATTTTTTCCCTGAATTCATCCTCATACGCCGCATATGTATGAACTTTAACCGGATGGTTCCAGGGATTGATATGCCTGAAAGCCCGGGTATTGGTTCGGAGGTTCCTTGTTGGACTGAAAAATATACCGCCAAGATGCATCAATTTACTGAAAGGAAAATAAGCCAGAAGAATACTGACCAGGAAGATATGAACATAAAAGATAGGATCGACCCCTTCGGCAATGGTAGGCCGAAATGTGACAAGGCCCATGGTAATTTCTTTTACCGAAACAATGTCCGTTTTGGCAAAATAACGCATCAAAATACCTGAAATCGCGATGCCACCAATGAGAAAAAGAGGAAAATAATCCGCGCCAAGAGAAATATATCTCATCTGCGGGATATACACTCTTCTTGCAAAAAGAGCGAATGTGGCCGCCAGCAGAACAATGCCCGACATAAAAACAACCGGAAGGCCAACCTGAAAGAAGCTGTCCATACTTTCCAGCATCTGTACAGGGAATAAAACCGGATCAGTAAAAAATCGCAGATGCCGGAGTATTACCACAGCAAACGACCAATGAAATGCAATCGCAAACAGCCACAACCATTTTTCCCACTCATAGGAAAGCTTATCACCTTCTTTTTTTTCAAATTTCGTGTTTCGAAACAGGGATCGGAAAACCAGAATCTCCAGCGCCATTCTACCGATCACCCCGGCCTTGGTAGTAGGATTGTCCAATTTAGCCGGTTTAAACCACGGAAGTGACTTTTGTTGACCGCCGGTGGTTGCGATCGGAAACGGTACCGGAGATCTTCCCCAGTCAAGCATCTTGTAGATGAATCCGCCGATGAACACTGCAAAGGCCAGGTAAGGGATCAAAATCCCAAATACTACCTGAAGGTGCAGCGCCGCAACACCCACATAGGCTATCAAAAAAAGAACAATGACCGCTATGAGGGAATACATGTAATTTACATTCATTTACCATTACCTCACTTTTTGCTCCATGTCTGCCCGAAACGAAAGTCCCGCTGAGTTTTTGTTTTGAGTTGGCATTCTGATCACCATTTTTCCCCTGAATCCCCCTCTTTCTCTTTTATCCGATGTTCAAGTTTTTGTTAATTTGTCCCCCCTGCGGCGTTGGAAAAAATTTTGATCTTCAAAATACTTGGTGTATGCCTGTGGTCAAAATTTTTTTTAAGCCCTGGATTTGAACAAATTACCTGAAAACTTGAATATTGAGTTTTACAAATTCAACGAAAAACTTTCATTTTAAGCTATGGAGCCTTTGTCATATTGTTAGACTTATCGAGGTTCGGCGTGGCCGCAACCTCAGAAATCAAACCCGCTCGTCTAAAAGCATTGTAATATCTGTCCCTGAACTCGTTGGATTTGAGTTCGTAAACTTTTTCCCTGCATTTCATGTATACATCAAAAGCCACAAGACCTAATTGGTCAATTCTGGACTCGAATTCAACCATCTCTTTTTCCAGACCGGATTCATGGATATCTTTCCCGATAGCATCTCTGATAACAGACTTTAATGAAAAAATGAATTGCGTTGCTGAAGACGGAGTAAAATTTTGTAAAGACCGGACACGGATAATAGAATCAAGATGGATACCGGCAGTTTCGTAGTCAGGACCTGTAAGAAGATCATCAAACAATTCTTCTGTAGTTTTTGAAATCGCCCTGCCCACGGGATTAGCAAACGGATCTTTTTGGCGTCTTAAAAATTTCGCTGTCTCCTCAGCATAACTTTCAGCTACAACCGTGAACCACGCATTCAAAATAGCTGGTTTTTTTTCTTCTAGAATACCTTTTAATTTTCCCTTCACGAATATACCCTCTTTTATTTTCCAAATCAAAAATATTTACCGGGCAATAGTCCAATAGCCTTTGATAAAGCTATATGCTCTTGTCACACTTTATTGGAGCAACCTATAATCAAATTAACATATCCTGTCAACAATAAATCAAAAATGTTCTTAATTTATCGGTTTTGATATAATTTTTTCCAGGAATTTTGTTTTATCTCGCTGTAATTTGCCAAAGCACGGTAAAAAGCTCCCACCGCCAGTTCTGCACAATGTTTATGGTCTGCCGGAAGCGTTTCCAGATAAGTTTCGACGTCATCGGGAGTAATTGCCCATGCATCCTCCATAACCTTTCCCTCTGCCAGTTCAGCTACCGTATTGGCGCAGGCCTGAGTATTAAGACAGCCATTGATATCAAAACTGATTCGTTCGAGTCTGGAATTTTCAATGATCAGAAACATTTCGATGGTATCTCCGCAATCTCCTGTTCGTTTCCCATAGCCATCAGCATTATCAAGGCGTTTGCGACGGTCCGTCCGAAGTGCCATCTCAATAAATTTTTCAGAATGGTTTTTCCTGAAATCGATTTCGGTGTGATCTTCGCCGATATGAGATAACTTTTGTTCTTTGGTAAATTTTTCCATTGTTTCCCTATCCGGCGCTACTTCAAATTTGCCGTTTCTTTAAGATATTGTGAATAAATTTACGAATTTAAGACTGCGATCTTATACATCATCAAATCGAAAATTTCAACAAAAGTTTTAGTGACTTTTTCCATCCTGCTGGCATATACCGGCATATAAAAAAAAATGGCTAATCGGGCCCGCACCGATTAGCCATAAAGGAGAAAAACAGATGAAGAAAGGAGTATGTTTCTGTTTATGTTTAGCATTGCAATTGCCTTGCCAAACTAAAAAATATTTTAAAACAATTTTGTTATTTCAATGAATACAAGTAGTTATAATTTTATATTTTTTTTGGAGGTCGGAGTCAATGAAGAAATCACCAATAAAACTTCAGCACGCTGTTCATATTTTTTAACGATCGAACCGGTATTTTGGGTAAGTCATTGAGATATCAATTAATCAAGTATTTTATGGAAAGTTCAATATTTTGAACTTTCCACTTTTGGTTGATGAAATCACCTCTTGTTATGCCACATTTCTTTCTTTAAAAGATTCAAAATATTAAACAAACAAATCCGTTAACCGGGAAAACGACGTAAAAATCGTCTGATAAGGCGGATGGTGATTGAAATAATCACGACAGTACTCAATCCAACCAAAAGCACCGGCACCCAAAGGTAAGACTGGTACATAGGTATTTCGCTGCCCACTTTAATGCCCACGAATCCGAACAACACTACGAAAAATAAAAATACAATAACCACCAGACAAGCAGCTTCTGAATCGTGCCAGGGAATGATAATTTTACGATAGACCGGTGTCGGCTCTAATTTCATAAAAATTTATGGCCTGTTTTCATCCAATTTTTCAAAATATGCATCGGTAAGCCCGTCTAAAAATAAAAAGGACGTTATCTGAACATTTAAAATTTCAACATCCGCCATGCTTAGAATTTTTTGCAAATGGGGATGTTTTTCAGCAAGAATGTTGCTTACCGTTGCCCTTTTTGCAGAATGTGAAACCATTTTGCAAACACCTTCCACCGTTAACGCCTGAGCATTTGATCTTGGTTTGATTTCGCGGGAATCAATCAAAATACTCACATACGGATTCACCAGGATATTTTTAAATTTTTGGGTAGCGCTTGATGTGGCCATGTAGATTTCCTCGCAGTTATTATCGGTTGCATAGGCCATCAGGGAACAATGCGGTTTCCCATCGGACACCGTCGCCAGCACGCAAATGTCTTTGCTTCGGGCAAAGGATTTCATTTTCTCAATCATTATGGAAAATTCCTTTCAATAGATGTATCGTCTGTTTCGAGTCGAATATTTTGCCTTTCAAGATTTGTTCCCATTGCACCATACAGGGCCGCAACACTTTTATGAAAATCTGCCAGAGCGAAGACATAGCGGATTTTGGCATCGATAACCTTTTCCTGATAGTCGAGAATATGAAATGTATCGGACAGGCCTTCCTTAAGCCGTCTGGTTTCCTGAGCCAGTGTTGTTTGAGCAAGTTCCACAAATGTTTCCGTTTCTTTTACCCGCTGACGGCTTCTGGTTACCGAAACAAATGCATTTTTAACTTCCGTTCGAATTTTGCCTTTTGTTCGCTTTAACAGATATTTTAATTTTTGTTTCTCGTATTTTTCCCGAACCAATCGCGATCGGGCAGCTTTGTTTCCGATGGGATATTCAAAACGAAGCCCCGCCGACCATTGGTAACCATCATCTTCTGTCATACTGGAATAGGAATCCGCATAATTTCCTTCAAAAGCGCTGCTTCTTGAAGTTCCGAACAGGTTTACCGGGCGGTCACCTCCCGACAACCCGCTGACCCCCGCAGAGGCAACCAGATCCACGCGGGGTAGTTTTTGATTTTTAAAAAAGGCGATCATCAGTTCCTGGCTGTCGATGCCGATTCGGAGTTGTTTGAGACCCTCGCGCTCCTTCATGGCTGTCGCTAAAGCCTGGTCAATTGCCGGATACGCCTTGTGTGCACCCAAAAGACCCTCGGTGCGGATCAGTTTATGGAAAAGGGGATCATCCGGACCGATTTCCAGCAGATCTTTCAGACGATTCGACAGTATTTCCATCTGCTGTCGGGCAAGAATGAGTTTTTCATCTCTGTCTGATACCGCGGTTTGTGCCTCTGTCACCTCGGTAACGGAAACCAATTTTTTTTCAAGACGCTGCCGGTTTGCTATCATCAGTTTTTTGGCCAGTTCCCTGGATTCGGTCCGGTATTTCAATACCGCCTCAGCGCTTGCTAAATCGTGATAGGCAAGTTCGATTGCCTGCGCCAACAGGCGAGCAGCATCTGAATATTTCAGAAAAGACTGACGAAGAAGATTTTCAGAAACCTGTACATGTGTCGTATTAATATCTACCCCGAAATCTCTCAAAATCGGTTGTGTCAGATTCAAAACCAAAACAGTTCGATATTGGGGGTCCAGGGTATCGGTTAAAAAATTATTCTCAGACCGGGATGTTTCGAAGTTCAAGCGGGCCTGAAGACCAGTCTCATATATTTTATCAACAGCCGCTGTTGCCGCGTATTGCTCCGACAAACTATACTCATTTTTATAAAAAACGACACTCGTAGGGTTTTTTTGATCCTCGGCGGATACGCCCAGCCGGACGGTTGGATCGAATCTTGCTGCTTCAATAACAATATTTTCCCGGGATTGGGGAATTACCAACTTTTCCGCTTTTAATTCGAAATTGGACTCAATTCCTCTTAAAATGGCCTGGTCCAATTTAACAAGCGTATGCAAACAGTTTGCTTCGCAGGAATAACTGGCTGCATGAAAAACAGCAACAAATACTGAAACGCTGATCACCAAGGCAGTTTTAACCATTAAATGCACATGATAAATCACGATGAACGCTTCCTCTTTCCGGTTAAGGATGTAGATAGTGCCTGAACAAAAACTGTCTTTTTCGCCAATATCTGCGTCAGGTGCAAATTTTAATCCTCGAAATACTCTATGTATATCTGTGGTTAAAATTTTCGTCTTCCTTGAGCTTAACAAAAAATCCTGGTTTTCGTTCGGGCACTAGATAATCATTCAATGAACCCGGTGCCGAAACAAAAAGGCTGCTGCGGATAAGGTCGCCAGGCCGATCAATGCCATGGGCCAATACTGCCTTAAAAACAATGAAAAGGGGGCA
>JAGYNR010000077.1 GCA_018399715.1 Desulfobacterales bacterium
TTATTCAGGGTTAAACTATCGGCTATTGAATCATCATCAAGGATCAGATACTTGAGAAAAGCATGCTTTGATACAATCTTTCCGGCCATGGAACAATAATCAAACCCCAAAAAACAGCTTGTCGTGATATAGGCTACAGGCTCGGCCAGGGCGCAAAGGGCATCGATATCAGCCTCCCTGCCGGCCAGCATGGATAAAATCGGGATGGCTCCAAGACGAAAAAAAGCAAAACAGGAAACAACAAATTCTATACTGTTCGGCAGTTGCACCAGAATCCGGTCTCCCCTTTGAATTCCCAACTGATGAAGGCCCGAAGCTAGTTTATCCGCATGTTGATTCAACGCATTATATGAAACATCCCGGCCTTGTCCGGCCAGGGCGATCCGGTCACCATATTGTTGTGCCCAGGTTCTCAGGTGCTCACCAAGCGTATAGGTCTGCCAATAGCCTTTTTCTTCGTATTCGATCTGCAGTTGATCTTGTTTTGTTATTGTTGGTTTCATTTTTTCTCCTGATTTAAGGTGTGAATAGATCTTAAAGGATGTTCAGGCGGAATTTAATACTTCAACCCCTACGGCTACCCGCACGCAACGGTTCAATAGCTGGACCTGGAGCAGGGCTTTACGTTTACGTTTGTTTATATAAAGGATAGATCCGGACAGGTCTTTCAGGGGGCCGCTGTTAATGACCACTGTACGATCATTACATAGTATTGCCTGAGAAGTTTTCACCAGTCCCGTCGGACCGGTAATCTTCATCAGAAGTTCCATTTCGGTTTCTCTGACCGTCGCGAGCGCATGGTCGAACAAAAGCGGGTGCAGCCGGCCGTTCAAAGGAGAATTGCGAAGAATTTTCAAAATCGCTTCGATTTTCTTGTAAACAAAGATATAACCGGGAAACAGAGGCCGGATAACTTTCCGCTGAACGCCGTTAAAACTGTTGAACAGTTCCCTGCGGGGAACAAATAAGGTATACTGATGGTTCGTTAGATTCCCGATCTCCTTTTCAATCTCTGTTTCTTTCCCTGACCGGGTTGAAAGCACATACCAGTTAGCAAAGTCGATTGCGGTGATGCTTGCCGACAATGAATCATTGTCCGGCGCTCTTTTAGCTTGGTGTTTCAATAAAATCACCTCCACAATGGTTCAATAGGATAAAATGGAAATGTCTAATTATTCCCGGAATCCGCGGCGGCGCTTGCTGAAATTTTCTTTAAAAGTTCTTACTGATTGGGGCTATTGATGCTATTTTGAATTGTATAAATATTCGCTGGCTGTTCACCGTCATCATGGGCAACCGTCCGGTTTCCGCCCATGCCTCCGGCTAAGCGGTCGTTGAATAAAATATAAAGTGAGCACCTCCCTCTGCACTGCCGGCAGAAAGGGGGCTATATATGTTAGGAGGGTACCTGAAAAAAAACGATCATGGAAAAATGCTTGTAACCAATTACTTTCCTTACAGTAGATACCCCTTTTTACATTATCACAGGATTGAAATTAAAAAGGCGCAATCAGTCTTGCTCCAAATGGAGGTTTCTGCTTGCGCCTTCACTTCCTTTCGCGCCATTGATATGCCGAAGGTCGTAAGACGTTACTATAGTTATAAAAAGATTAAACTAACTCTATTTGATCGTTCTAATATATCTGTTTAAATTCGATGTCAAGCTTTTTTTGTATTTTTTGTCTTAACCTTGCTCTTTCTTTTGATCCTTATGAATCTCTAGTTGTGCAGCTTTCAGACCCTGCTGAGCCGCTTTTTTATGGTTTTTAAATTCAGCAGCCTTAGCAAAGTCAACAATTGCATCATGGTTTCGACCAGCCTTCAACGCGCTGTAGCCCATCATTAAAGCAGTCCGGCCATCGTTGGGATTTAGGTTGCAGCTTTTCTGAAATGCCTGATACGCTAAAACGGCTTCTCCCTGATTATAATAGATAGTGCCTAATGTATGCCAAAGCCTGACAACCTGTTTGGACTTCAAAGCCTTCTTTAAAATTGAAATTGCTTTATCCGGCTGGTGGGCCGCCAGATAAGCAGCAGCAATTTTTTCATAATGATGACTGGTTTGTATCCATTGAAGCGCCAATTCATACTGCTCGGCTGCCTTTTCCGGCACACCTGCCGCCATGTACAGATCTCCCAGAAGGATAATGTCTTCCTTTTTCTGCTGAGTCAACTGGTTGTGAATTTTAAGGGCAGCGGCCGCTTTGTCGTACTTTTCATCCCTGATGTTTATATTGATAAGCATTTTCCACCAGCGGGGTTCATCCGGCTGTCTTTCTAAAAGGAGGCAAATTGTCTGCATGGCCTCCTGATTTTTCCCTGCCTCCATGCATGCATGTGCCAGGGACTCAAGCCACTTTAACCGGACCGTATTTTGGCTGCCATTACACAATCTTTTCAGCAGGGTATAAGCATTGCCGGGTTCCCTGGCCATCATCATGCAACCGGCCGCCTGAAATAAAAGGTCAGGGTCTTTTTTTTCCTGATACTGCCAGGCTTTTTGCATATATTGGCCGGCACGTGAGAATTGCTGCAAGTCAAAACATGCCTTACCCATATTTTGCCACAGACCTGGGGTTTTGTCATACCGGGAAACCGCATTTTCATAAACCTCCAGCGCATCTTGTGACTTTTTTTGAATCATAAAAACGTTACCGAGTTGAAAAAAAACGCGGTAGTCGGTTTTTTCCTGACGCTGATGAATGCATTCTTTGAGCAGGTTTTCAGCTTTTACGTAATTCTTTTTTTCCATGGCCTGGCCGGCTTCATAAAGAGCTTGTTGTTCCACTCTGTTCAGCCGTCTTTCCACTGCTCCAGGAATATTGCATTCAAACATACTTAAAACCTGCAACATCAACAGACAGGCTAACATTTTTATTCTTTTTCGGTTCATCAAAAATGTCTCCTTGCACATTTGGTCATTTTTATAAAATCCATTAGCTCTGATGAATATTAAAAATAATGCTTGTTACGACCCAGGTATCCACCGCATGGCCGCTGACCATTCCCGGTTTGAATTTCCAGCCCGAAACCGCATGGACAACGCTCTTATTGAAAATTTTTTCAGGCCTCGCATCTATAATCTGGACCTGAGAAACTTCCCCTTCCCGGGTTACCAGAAATTTGATTTTTACCTCTCCGCTCAGGTTCAAGCGCTTGGCCTGATATGGATAAACAGGGGGTGTTTTGACCATTGGCATCGGCACCGTATCGACCTCGGCTTGACTATATTGTTTGTCAAATGACGGGGGCACGTTTATCGTGGGAGTTAATGGTGCAGAGACTTTAATCGAGGAATCTACTCTCGGATTCATGCTTAGGTTTAAGGGATCGATCTGAAGTTCCCTGGAACGCACCTGAACATGTCTCTGCGGCATTTCGATTCGGTGAGGCACCGTGTGTTTCTCCGGTTCTTTGGGTTTTGGCTGATTTTTGGGTTCGGGCGGTTGTTTCTCAGGAGGTCGCCTATCTAAATGCAGCACCTGCAACCCATGAAAATCATCCTTAAGTTTCATATTATCACCCGTTGATTCTTTCCGAATGACATAATGCGGAAATGCAACGAATAAAAACAGATTTACCAGCAGCATAATAGATACCATAAGAATGTATTGTCTGATCTTTTCTGCCATACGGTTTAGATATTTTCTGCACGTCTGGCGGCAATACTGACATTGCTCACCCCGGCAAGACGGCACTGATCCATGACCTCGATGACCAGACCGGTATCGCTTTTTCTGTCTGCAACGATAATAGCCGCCGCTAAAGGATGCTCTGCCAAGGTATTTTCCACATGAGGTCTCACCATTCGAATATCAATGGAATGATTATCCATAAAAATGCTGCCGTCTTCGCCAACGCCTATCATAATATTTGCTTTTTCTTTGACCTGGGCGGTTTCAGCGGATGGCCGGTCAACTTCCAGTCCGGTTTCTTTGACAAAACTGGTCGTCACCATAAAAAAAATCAGGAGAAGAAATATCAGATCTATCAGGGGAGTAATATTGATTCCTTCATCAGACTCGCTGTAATGCAGCGATTGTCGTACGTTAATCATTCCTTCAAATTCCTTTTTACTATAATCCGTGTCTCTTTAAGCCGGGCTTCCAAACGACGGGCCTCCTGCCTCAGAAAAATACACATCAGCAGTGCCGGAATTCCAACCAGCAATCCCGACTGGGTGGATATCAGAGCTTCAGATATCCCTCCGGCAAGGGCTTTGGCATTTCCCGTACCGAATGCGGAAATAACTTCAAATGTGTCAATCATTCCTAATACCGTTCCGAAAAGTCCCATGAGCGGAGCGGCGGCCGCCAGAGCCGCAATCAGCGAAAGTCCCTTATGAATGAGTTTTTTTTGCGACAACCAATGCTGATCCAGAATTTTGTGATCCAGATGGATATTACCTGAACGATGATTCGCAAAATCAACGGCAAGATTGCGGCAAACATTCCTGCTGCCGGCAGACAAGGGATGAGTCTGTTCTAAAAATCCCCTGACAAGCGATTCCGGCCGCAGCTTTTTTTTGCTATTGGCTGAAAAAAAATACAACCGTTCAGCAATCAGTCCCCAGACCCACATTGAAACCGCCAGCAAAGGAAACATGATCGGTCCTCCCTGGCGGAAATATTTCTGAGCATCAACAAACCATTCCATAATTTCCACCATAGGGCCGGTTGACAGGTAAATCGGACGCGGCATCACCGATCCGGCAGCGTCCGCAGATAATATTGCTTAAAGCCACGGCTTTTTCCTCCATATCACCGACGATATGTTCGATACGCCTTCGGAGAAAGGCATGAAAGAGCATTACCGGGATAGCGACGCCAAGTCCCAGCATTGTAGTCACCAGCGCCTCGGATATACCACCGGACATCAGCCGGGGATCACCGGTTCCATAAAGGGTGATCACATGAAAGGTGCCTATCATGCCGGTGACAGTGCCCAGCAATCCGATAAGCGGTGATACTGCCGCCATTACTTTCAAGGCCGGAAGGAATCTCTCCAGTCGGGGAAGCTCTTTTAGAATCGCTTCCTGAAGAATATTCTCAAGGTTTTCCCGGCTCTGATCCACTGCTTTAAATCCAGCCATTAATACATTATATACGGGGCGTCCTTTTTTAGGTGCCAACAGCTTTCGACATCCATCCCAATCGGCCTTCGCTGCCAGTTGATTAAATTTTTTCATCAATCGGTCGGCATTGGCATGAACCCTTTGCAGAAAAATCAGACGTTCCATGACAATCAGTAGAGCGAACCCCCCGATTGCCAAAATCGGCCAGACCAAAAGCCCTCCTTTTTTTATCTTTCCCGTAAGTGTCGAGCGATGGGAAATGCGTTTTAAAGCCGCTCCTCCGGAGGGGTCAAAATAGACGGCATCGGTATCTCCCTTTATATACGTTTCAAGATTTCTTTGCATGTTCCACGGCGGCAGGGTGGAAAGTGCGGTAAAGCGCTGATAAGCTTCGGAATAGCGAAGGAACCCGGTTTCATCAGAAGTATTATAAACCGCAGAAAACGGGCCGATTGTCAAAAGGGTTCCATCCTTCATCTTACCATCGCGGTCCAGATAGTTTCCCTGAAATGTTTCTACCTGCCCGGTTTTCATCATCTCTTCAAGTATTAATCCGGTCAGCCCCTTAACAGCCTCAATACCCGGAAATTGATCCGGATCCTGAATGGATTTCAGAATATCGACTCTTTCAGGCACTTGCGCACTGAAATGGGATTTGAAAATGATCGATGATATATCTCTGGCTGTCTGGCGGATAACCCCGGCATATCCTTTCATATCCATTTCGGCCTGGTTCAGTTTCCCGGTCAGTTCTTCCTGCTTATTTCCGAGTTCTAAATATTCAGTTTTCATTGAACGAATATCGGATTCCAGGCTCTTGAGGCTTTCCTCCATATCAGAAATGGCCATTTTGAGCTGTTTACGATTTTTAAAAATCTTTCGTTTCTGTTTTTTTGATTCCATTAACGCTTGATGATAGTCGTCATTGGCTTTCTGCGAAACAGCCCGCATATCGGCAGCATTGGAAAAGCCAATACATCCGATCCAAAAGATGCCTGTCAGCACTGCTATCCATATCCGAAACGCATTCATTGTACCTCCAATCTGCCAAGCGGCAAGTTTATCATGTCTACGGGACGCCGCTGAGAGGCCATTTCCATAGCTTCCAATATAATGGTATCGTATTTGTCCGGAAGAAGCTGCCAACTTTCTGCAGAGGGCACATACCATCCGGTCTTGCTTCCGTCACCGGTCCGACAAAAAAGCGAAAGTCTTCCGACCCTCAAAACATCTGCCGCTACTTTTTCGCCGTCAATACTGATGATTTCTTCGGTCACTTCCAACCGGCGTCCGTAATCCAGTTCGACTTGCAATGCCTCAAGGGTGCGGCGGGTTTTTTCGGCAAGACGGATATCGGGATCAATCAGGCATTTTTTCAGGGTACTGATCCGATTTGATCGTTCAACTTTCAAAAAAGGCAAATCGGTTTCCACAAATTGATCAAGCTGACAAACAATGTCTTCAAGTGTAGATTGCAAATTTTCTTTCACCTGGATCGACTCCATGATCGTCTGCTCCATTTTCACCACTTTTTGTCGCCGCAAACTCAACTGATCGGAAAAACGGATTTTTTCCTCTTTTAAGGCTTTTACTTGAGATTCAAGGGTTTCGTAGCGATTTTTAAACGCTTGCTTCTGTTTCGCCCATTGATCTTCCTGTTGCTGTATTTTTTTTCGCACCGTTATTTCTTTTTCTACCGTCTGATGAATATCCAGCGGCGCCTGCTCCGCACAAACAACACCGGTAATAAACAGCAGTATTCCCATACACAAACAGAAGGTCCGGCATTTTAAGATGGATTCTTTTTTTGGATGTGTTCTCATATTGTTTCCCATGGTTAGGAACACGGCAAACAAGAATGGTGCCGGGTCCCTTAATATTAAACCTGCAAGACAGTTGCCGGTTTTTGTAATGAATCATTCCTTTCTTTAGTTGACCATTAAAATAAAGTTAGATTTTATAAAGATATTTTATTTTTGCTAACGATTCAGGCCAAAAAATTAGCGACAGAAGCCAAAACTGCTGTTTAAATTTTTATCCCTATCAGAGCATTATTAATCCCTCCCGGAGTAGAATTTACAGTTCTAATCAGGCATAAACTCAAGATTCTGGCCACGCTCAGAGTAAATGGAAACAAGCAAGCAGTAAGCAGGTAGATTTCTTTATTCGTTGTTCACTTTCTTGTAAATAAACACAGATATCAAGTGGGGTAGAGCGTTGATTTTTCGTTTTAGCGAAAACAGGTTGAGAAAACCTGTCTTGAGATATAGGGTTAGTGTTTGGTTTGCAGCAATAGCGGTAATGATTTGGGCACAAAATGGTTCAACAGCACAATGGACAGATCCTATAATTGATTTTTCCGGCTATCTGGAAACACGACACGGCCTGCAAACTAAAAATCCAAATAAACTTCTTGCCTCTGAAACACTCCTGAGACCTGAGATACGGATGTCAGGAAATAATGTTGAGCTGTTTGCTGCAGCAGATGTTTCTGAAAATCATTTAAACCAGGATGAATCCGGTATTGAACTTCACGAAGCGTATGTGGATTACGTATCATCGGCATGGGACATACGTCTTGGCCGGCAGATTATCACGTGGGGAAACGCTGATGGTGTTCGGATTACGGACAATATTTGTCCATCAGACTTTACGGAATATCTTACCCGGGATTTCGATGAAATTCGGATTGCCGTTGATGCCTTAAAATTCCGATGGTTTTCAAGCTATGGTACTGCTGAGTTGATTTATATTCCTTTTTTTAAGGACGGAATATCTCCGGAGCCGGATTCACCGTGGTGGTTAAATGGCATAGCTGATGTCATTACAGACAACTCGCATAAGCCTGAAAAAAAACTGAAAAACGGTGAAATTGCACTTAAATTCGCTTTTTTTCTTCCTGGACTGGATTGCGCCCTTTCCTATTTTTATACCTGGAACGATTTTCCGGTTTACTATTCGGATAATCCTCTTGATTCTCAAGCACTGGTTGCTGTTGCCTCATATAGTCGGATTCATATCTATGGTCTTGAGTTTTCCATTCCTTATAATGACTTGGTTTTGCGGGGGGAGGCAGCATTTTCTCATGGCAGATTGTACCAAGCTCAAGATACAACGATCACCCCTTCTAAAAAAGATGATATTCAATGCCTGCTGGGGGTAGACTGGTATCCCGGCAATCAATGGATTCTGCTGTGCCAACTGGTTGATAAACGCATTCTAAACCATTCGGGAACAATTTCGGCGGAGAGTCATTCTACGCTGGTTACGCTTAATCTATCCAAGGACCTTTTCAGAGAAAAGGTCACGATATCAGCAATGCATTATCGCGATTTGAATTTCATGGACAGCCTTACCCGCGTTAGTACCGAGTATCAGCCCGTAGACGGCTGTATCCTGTCTATCGGAGCAGATATATTCAGTGGTGACAAAAACGGAGATTTTGGGAAATACAAAAATAACACGCAAGTGTGGACCAAAATAAAATACCATTTTTAAATCAAAGGAAGTGAGCAGTGAGCAGTAAACAGGCAAATGTTGGGGTGATGAAAATAGCTCGAAATTGGTCTGAAAATTTAGCTGAATTTTCGTTCCACAGTAGGGGCAACTCCCTGTGATTGCCCATTATTTGGACAGGCACAGGGGCCTGCCCTTACTAAACATATCCTTAAATCTGGCCTGAATCGCTAACTTTTTGGCTTCTTCCGTTAGCCTATTTTATTATTATTAGTTAGGACTAATTTTTAAACTGTTAGCAGCGCTACTGCTATGGGAAAATATCCAATGTTGTTTAGAATTTCCAAACGAGTGAAACAGACGGCTTGGTTATAATGAAAAAACTGAAGTATCGATCCAATTTTATTGTGTCTGGGAAAGATGAATACGGGAAAATGGAGTGTTACGCAGAGCAACCTCCGGGGGCAAAGATTTGGGATATGAAAGCGATCCCGGTTCGACCGGGCATAGACCTGTTTATCATAAAAATGGCGGCTCTTGAAAATATTTCTTTTTGTTTTGAGATTGCCAATGATGCCATTAAATTTTCCCATTGTTTATCTGGAATGCATTACATCCAAATAAAGGGAATAAACGGCAGAAAACTACTGGAATTTCGATCAAAGCCAGGTATGGTTGTCATTTCCAGCTTGTCAAACAGTTACGGTTATAGCAGATCTTTGTCCAAAGGCATTTTTTCGGGTGTCAGTCTCTATGTGGATCCAAATTTATTGCGTAGCTATATAGAACCGGAATTGCCGAGCCTACCCAAAGAACTGAAGAAATTTTTTGAAGGTACTCAGCGGCATTTTCTCATGGCTTCCCAAATGACAGGGCCTACTTGCATGGCAGCGACCCAAATCATTAATTCTCCCTATACAGGTAAAGCCGGTCAGTTGTTTTATGAAAGCAAGGCCCTCGAATTGCTATCGCTGAGACTCACTGCCCTGAAAGAAAAATCTGATACCGGTTCGACCCATATGCTTAAAAAAGCTGATATCGAAAGTATTCATGCCGTTCGGAATCTTCTGATACAAAATCTGCAAAATCCGCCAAGCCTGGTAAAACTGGCGCGAGATGCCGGAATCAATGAGTATAAACTGAAAATCGGTTTTAAAAAGGTATTTGATTCCACGGTATTTGGTTTTGTACAAAATTGCCGAATGGAAAAGGCATTGGCATTGCTTCAGCAAGGAGAGCTGAATGTCAGCGATGTAGCATGGGAAACCGGGTATACCAATGTCAGTCATTTTATTCGTGCCTTTAGGAAAAAATACAGTGTCAACCCGGGTGTATTTTTAAAAGGTGTAAAAGTGTGTACCGATACCCGTAAACTTGCTGGTAATTGATCGGTCCTATTATGAGAGAGGTTTTTATGAAAAAGTATCAACATGGATCAACAACGGTTCGGATTCTGGCGGCAGCCATACTGATCATGTGGCTCTGCCCGGCAAAAGCTCCGGCAATCACAGGCCGGGAGATAATGGTTATGGTGGATGAACGCGAGGACGGCGATGATCGAAAGTCGGTCATGGAAATGGTTCTTATCAACAGCCGGGATCGCAAACGGGTTCGCAAGCTTTTATCCTATCAAAAGGACTACGGGAAAGACACCAAGAAGCTTATGTTTTTTCAAGAACCGGCGGATGTCGAAGGCACTGCCTTTCTATCCTGGGAACACGACGCCATAGGAAAAGAGGACGATAAATGGCTCTACATGCCGGCATTAAGAAAAGTCCGGCGGATTTCCGGGGAGTCAACCAACGAGTATTTCATGGGCAGTGATTTTACTTATGACGATTTGGGAGACCGAAACGTGGATGAGGATACTCACACCCTGATCGGTGAGGAACCGGTAAATGGTGCTGCCTGCTGGGTGATTGAATCCGTGCCGGTTCAACCCGGAGACTACTTTGAAAAAAAAACAGTATGGGTCCGCCAGGATGCCAAAGTCGTGGTCAAAGCCAAATATCATGATGCCCAGGGACTGATCAAAACCTATACGGTCAAAGCGTTGGAGACAATAGATGGGATTTGGACAATACGTCAAATGGAGATGGACAATACCCGGGAAAATCATCGCACGCTCATGAGTATTGACGCGGTTAAATACAACACGGGGGTGCCGAATCGTTTTTTCAGCGTAGCCACCATATCCAGGGGCATTGTGCGGTAGGAGAGTTGAGATGTTTACAATTGAAAAAATCAATCATTTTTTTTACCGGATGGCCGATTGGATTATTCGGTATCGGT